>JBFMGG010000004.1:0-94931 GCA_040752835.1 Campylobacterota bacterium
TGAGGTTATCAATTATGGTGTGTCAATCGATAAGCTGGCTCAGATGCTAGAGTCTGGACAGATGAGATTTGACGTTTAAGTTTCAGAGGGTCAAAAATGGAAATCAACCACTTTTTAAAGAGACCCGTATTTTTTCTGCTTGAACAGCACCTGCGCCTTTTTGTAAAGTGCTTTGCGTCCGACGCTTTCGTTACCGTAGCGCTGTATCAGTTCGTCGTATTTTTTGATCTGCCCGGTTGCATTGCTCTCCTGCTCTTCAAAAAAGAGGCCGTCTTTTGCACGCCGCACTTCCGCGACGTAATCTCCGTATTTGTATGTTTTGAGGTATTCGTTGAACCGTTTGAGCGCTTCGCTCTTGCGGTCTGCCTGAGCAAGACGCAGCCCGAGATTTTTCAACAGTACTTCGTGCTCGGCGCTTTTGGGATCGGCACCGTTGAGAAGTGATTCGGCGATTCGTATTCCCGTCTTAAAATCTTTGCGGTATACGAACGTATCGGACATGTTGATCGCATCGTTGCGCACTTTCGTAAAATATTTCGGATTGGCTTTGATGATTTTGTCGGCATATTCGGCCGCTTTGTCCGTATTCCCGCCGCTCAGTTCCATCTGCGCGAGCCTGAACGCCGCCTGGGATGCGACATCGACGTCCTGGGTCGTATCCAGCGCTTTCTGGTAATAGTACATGGCGCGTTTGGGCGATCCGCCGAATTCAACCTGCTTGGCCTTGTAAATCATTCCCACGGCGGCGAAAGGGCTGTCGCCGTGTTCCTTGAACAGACGGTCGTAGAAATAATCGGCATCCGCCGTCTGTCCGAGTTTCCCGTAGGCATTGGCCGTGTCGGCGAGGACTTCGGCGACATGCTGATCGGACGAATAATCGCGCAGAAACTGTTTGGCGATCTCGACGACCTTTTCATGGTTCCCGCGCTCGTGATAGGCCCGGATCTGATGAAGCATCAGCTCACTTCGGAATACCGTTTTCGGGTAATGTTGCAGGGTGTACTCGGCCAAATCCAGTACCTGTGCATAGTCTTTGGCGTCATATGCCTTTTTCATATGCATGTAGTCGGTAACGTCCTGGGCCCGCGTAATTTTGATCGGATTGCCCTTAAGGTCGAGTCCTCCGACATAGGGCTCGATGTTCTTTTCGATTCGGACCGGAAAATTGATGGCCGACGATCTCGGCGGCGGCGCATCAAGCAGAGGGGGTATATACTCATACCCCATCACGGTCCACTGTTTCGCTTTCGCCGTCTGCGCGGCATAAGTCTGCGTCGATTTCGCGAGACTGAAGGCGACGGGATAGAGTTTCATTTTTTTCTTGGGGAAAATCGAGACCGTATAGCCTTTGGAAGTTGCGGCTCCGGTAATTTTGAAATGGGCGTTTTCGATCGGTGAGAATTTTTTCGGCGAAAGGGGGGAAAAACGGCAATCGATCCGTTTGGTTTCGTCGAACTCGTTGTTCAGGGCACGACATTCAAAGGGGATATTGTCCTGAAGGTGCAGAATACTGTAGGGCCTGGAATCTTCTTTACCGCTTTGGAGCGTGAGCTCCATCGCAAAAAGGGGAAAGCAGAGGGATAGAGCTATCCAGTACCGCACTATTCCCCCTTTCGTAAGATGATTAATAACCGCTATTATACACGAATAAAGTTATGACTTCCAACAACGGATTGACCGCGAAAACGGCAAAAATCGTTCCGACGGCCGCGACACCGATAATCGTTTTGAGCGAAAGCGATGCGTTCATCAGGTAGTATTTATCGTACCCGACCATCGGCTCCTTCATGAACATGAAAACGATCAGTTTGAGGTAGTAATATCCCGCGATCGCCGAGTTAAGCGCCATAATCAGCGCCAGCAGCGTATAACCGGCACTGACGGCGGAGCCGATCATGTACATTTTGCCCCAGAACAGGCCAAAAGGCGGAATACCCGCCAGAGAGAGCATAAACAGACCCATCATGATCGCCGCCATCGGCATCGTTTTGACCATTCCCGAGAATTTTTCGTAAGGGTGGTCGGAACTCTGCCCCGGAAGAAGGTTCTTCTGACGGTTGACCCACAGCATGGTGAAAGCCCCGAGATTGGTGAAACTAAACAGCGCCCAGTACAGGAAAAGACCCGTGTTGGCCTGCGTCGTACCGATCAGGATCGCCGCCATGACGAATCCGGCATGGGAAATCGAACTGTAGGCGAGCATCCGCTTGACATCGGTCTGGACCAATGCCCAGATGTTGGCGGCGGTCATGGTCACGACGACCCCGATATAGAGGATCACCTGCAACCATACCACACCGCTGTGGACGAGGAACTCGAACAAACGCATCGCGACGACGAACGCCGCGATTTTCGGAACGATCGACATGTATCCGGCAAGCGCCGCGGACGACCCTTCGTAAACGTCGGGAGTCCAGGTGTGAAACGGTACCATCGAGAGTTTGAACCCGAATGCCGCGATCATGAAAGTGACGGCGATCAGGACGTATCCGATGTTGCTGTAGTGATCTTCCGCAAGGACGGTGGCGATCTGGTTGATCTCGACCGAACCGCTGATCGCGTAGAGAATCATTGCACCGAACGCGTAAAAACCGGCCGCAAGCGCACCCATCGTAAAATATTTGACCGCCGCTTCAAACGATTTGGAGCGGTTGTGCAGCGCGATAAGGGTATAAAGCGCCAGTGAAGCCGTTTCCAATCCGACGAAGACAAGAATCAGGTTGTCGGTGGCGACCATGAACTGGAAACCCGCGATCATGAACAAGAACAGGGCGAAATACTCCGGATAGTTGTACTCGTGAAACCGTTTGGAGGTAAGTGCCAACGGAATAAAGAGCATCGAACCGGCCACGATGATGATCTGGGAAAGGATCGCGATCCCGTCCATCAGCATGACGTCGAAAAATCCAAGCACCGTTCCGTTTTTCAGGAAGACACCCCCGAAATCGATCAGGGCCCCCAAATCCAGAAGCAAGAACAACAAGGCGACCATGACGTACAGAGACTTGTGGAGTCCCTCTTTGACCAAATCGATCATCAGGATCGACAGTGCACCGACAATGGCGATGAGCATCGGAGCGAGCGTCGCGAGGTTCAGCGACGCCAGCGATACGTTAACGGGCTCCAACATTAGTGTGCCTCCTGCATTGTAATGATCCCGTTCGACTCGGAGAGGTTCGGGATACGCGCCTTGGCTTCGGCGCTTTGCGCTTTGTCGTGCATCAGCTGGATGACCGATTCGACGCTGTTATTGATGGGTTCGAGAACCGGTTTGGGATAAACCCCCAGCCAGATCGCGATGATTACGAGGGGAACCAGGCCCACCATTTCAACTTTGTTGACGTCTTTGAGATTCTTATTCTCTTCTTTGGTCACCGGCCCGAAGAACGCTTTTTTGTACGCCGAGAGCATGTAGATCGCGCCGACGATGATCGCCACACCTGCAGCCAGCGTCATCGCGTGGGACTGTTTGTAGAACCCGAGCAGGCTCAGGAATTCCCCGACGAAGTTGATCGTCAGCGGCAGACCGACCGATGCCATCATCATGATCCCGAAAATGGTCGCATAGCGGGGCATCACCGATGCCAGGCCGCCGAATTCGCTCATCAGTTTCGTATGGCGGCGGTCGTAAATCACTCCGACAAGAAGGAAGAGCGCGCCCGAAACAACCCCGTGCGCGATCATCAGGAATACCGATCCGCTGACCCCTTCGACGTTCAACGCGAAGGTACCGAGAATAATGACCCCCATGTGCGAAATCGAGCTGTAGGCGACGACTTGTTTGATGTCTTCCTGGGCGTAGGCGACCATTGCCGTATAAATAATCATGATGATCGCGATGATCGCGATCGGGAACATGAAAAAGACCGATGCGTCCGGAAAAAGCGGAAGCGAAAAACGGACGAACGCGTAAGTTCCCATTTTGAGCAGAATTGCCGCAAGGATCACCGAACCGATGGTCGGTGCCTGACCGTGGGCATAGGGCAGCCACGTATGGAACGGAAACATCGGAACTTTGATCGCGAATCCGAGGAAGAACGCGACAAAGAGCCAGATTTGAAAGTTCTCGGGCAGAATCAGACGATACCACTCCAGGATCGAAAAGCTCCACGCCCCCGTCGCCTGATAGTAAAAGTACGCCATGAAGAGCATCCCCACGAGCATCACCAGCGATCCGGCAAACGTATAAAGGAAAAACTTGATCGACGCATAGATACGCAACGGTCCGCCCCATGCACCGATGATGTAGAGCATCGGAACGAGCGAGAGTTCCCAGAAGACGTAGAACACGATGGCATCCAACGCCGCAAACACGCCCACCATCGTCATTTCAAGGAACAACAGGGTGATGATCATGTCTTTGACGCGGCGTGTTTCGGTCAGCGACGCGATACCGATCAACGTAAAGAACGTCGACAGGATAATAATGAAAAGCGAAATCCCGTCAACCCCGAGCAGGTAGTTGATACCGAATGCCGGAATCAGCGGTGCGGCTTCCATAAACTGCATCCCCGAAACCATCGGGTCGTACGCATACCACAACCACAGGGAGAGGAAAAACTCGATCCCCGCCACGGCGATACCGTAAGCGCGGATACTGTCTTGTCTGACAACGAACCCGAACATCGCGGCCAATGCCGGGAAGAAAATCAAAAGCGATAAAATATGATCCAACATCATTACTCCTTAAGCGCCGACCGCGTTGTAACCCACGGTAAAGGCAACGGCAAGCGCCAGCAAAACGACCAGGCCGACCACCATCCAGCGTAACATGCTGGAGAGGTTGCCGTTCTGGATATCCCGGGTATTCTCACCCGTTTTGTAGATCGCGTTGGCGATCGCGTCGACGGTAGCGTCGACGATTTTAAGGTCGATCTGCTTCCATGCGATTTTCGAAAGTTCCAGATAAGGCTTCGAAAACACTTCGTCGAAAAACTTCGGAATATAGTACTGATTCCACAGCAGTTTGTAGCAGAAACGGTTTTCCATTTTCGAGGTTCCGTCCGGAACGCTACTCCAGTTGGCGTATTTTTTATACGCGAACAAAATCGCCGCGATGACGAAAAGCTGCGTCCCGATCGTCATGATCCAGTAGGTCATCTCGCTGTGGACATGGTACTGCGTCGACGGAAGCAGGTTGATCACCAGCTGATAATAGGTCATTTTGAACGCCCCGGCGATCACCGCAAGGACGAGCAGCGGGCTCATCGCGACCAGCATGAATTTATACGCTTCGTGCGGATGGATGCCGAAGAGTTTGTAGCGCTCTTCCCCGTGGAAGATCAGAGCGACCAGACGGAACGAATAAAACGCCGTCAAGCCCGCCGTGAGCAACAGAACCGTATACAGCACGTAGTGGTGCTCGACGAATGCTACCTCGAGGATCAGGTCTTTCGAGAAGAAACCGGCCAACGGATAGATTCCCGCCAGCGCAACCGATGCGACCGTCATCATCACGAAGGTCCCTTTCATCACTTTGCGCAGGCCACCCATTTTGAACGGGTCGAGTTCGTCGTGCATCGCGTGCATGACGTTACCTGCACCGAGGAACAGGAGGGCTTTGAAAAATGCGTGGGCCATCAGGTGGAAAAGAGCGACCCAGTAGGCGCCCAGACCGGCCGCAACGAACATGTATCCCAGCTGCGAGAGCGTCGAATAGGCGATAATCCGTTTCATGTCACGGTTCACGAGCGCCATCGAAGCGGCGAAGAACGCGACAAAAGCACCGAGGCTGGCGATAAAGAGCCCGACATTGGGGATCAGATCGTAGATCGGGTTGGAACGGACGACCAGATAAACCCCTGCCGTTACCATCGTCGCGGCATGGATAAGGGCCGAAACGGGCGTAGGGCCTTCCATCGCATCGGCCAGCCAGGTATGGAGCGGAAACTGCGCCGATTTACCCATTGCCCCGATGAAGAGGAAAATACCGATCCAGGTCACCACTTCCACCGGAAGGTTTCCGATTTCGGAAAACACGACGTCGTACTGCAGCGAACCGATGTTCCAGTAAACCAGAAAGAGTCCGATCAACATCCCCAGGTCGGCGATACGGTTCATGATGAACGCTTCGTTCGCCGCCCATGTGGCCGATTCTTTGTGGTACCAGAATCCGATGAGTCCCCACGAGCACAGACCGACCCCTTCCCATCCGATGAAAAGTCCCGCAAAGTTGTCGCTCATGACGAGAACCATCATCGAAAACACGAATGCCGACAGCCATGAGAAAAAGCGGTTGAATCCCTTGTCGTGGTCCATGTACCCGATCGAATAGATGTGAACGACCGTCGAGACGACGGTAACGACCATCATCATGACGACACTCACCTGATCGACGACGAAACCGAACGGAATGTACAGATCTCCCGTCGCCATCCACGTCATCAGTTCGACGTGTACCGTATGCCCGCTCATGACGTGGTTTAGCAAAACGGCGCTGCTGAGGAACGAAACGAACAGCAGACCCGACGTCACGTAGCCTGTGAGCTTGGTTTTGGGCGACGCGCCGAAGAGCGCCGCAAACAACGACCCGGCCAGCGGAGCGAAGAGGGCAAGATATAAGTAGAGTTCCATACATTATCCTCGCATTGAAGTCATTTGATCGAGATCGATCTTACCGGTACGTTTGTACCACACGATGAGCAGTCCCAGACCGACCGCTACTTCCGACGCCGCAATCGCGATGATAAAAAAAGCAAACATCTGTCCGCTCAGATCGCCGATGTAATGTGAAATCGCCGCAAACGCGATGTTGGTCGCATTGAGGAGGATTTCGGTCGCAAAAAACAGCATCAGCAGGTTTTTGCGGCGCATGACTCCGATCAGGCCGATCGCGAACAGCACGGTCGACAAAACCAGATAATGGGTAAGGGTAATTTCCATCAGTGTTCCCCTCTCTCTTGGTGTGTTGGATTCGATGCGTGCATCATCTCAATCTCCTCTTCGGCCATCAACGTGAGCGATTTGTCCATTTTCTTGCCGGCGAGAACGATCCCCGCGATCATCGCTACCAGGAGCATGACCGCCGCCACTTCGAACGGTACGAGGTATTTGGTAAACAAGACCATACCGACCGCCTGCGAGTTGCCCACTTCGGGGTTGATCGGGTAGAGCGCCTGGATGTTGTTGGAGACGATCGGTGCGACGAAAATCGCCACAACCAAAACGGCCGCCAGCACGCCGAGGACAAACACGATCTGAGGGTTGGTCCGTTTTTCGACGACGTTGCGGGTCGTATCGAAAAACATCATCCCGAACGCATAAAGTGCCATGACCGCACCGGTATAGACGATAATCTGGATCGCGCCCAGGAAATCGGCACCGAGGATAAAGAAAAACGCCGAGATAAAAATCATCCCCGCCGCCATCGCCGTGATGGCGTAGAGTGCCTGCGACGTCATGACGGTAATCGTAAACATGACAATCGTCAAGGCTGCAAACAGATAAAAAGCGATTGCTTCAAACATTCCTACTCCTTAATACGCAAGCGGGGTCTTTTTGACCGACGCGTCGCTTCCCGGGATTACGGCACCGAAGCCCGGATACTCTTCCTGCGCTCCCGCCTTGAGCAGATCAAGAGGGGTGAGCATATCGTCTTTGATGACGAAATGGGCACGCTGCTCGGAGGCGTTTTCATAACGCGGGCCGTGGACGATCGCCAGTTCCGGGCACACTTCCGCACAGTAACCGCAGAAGATGCAGCGCCCGAGGTTGATGCTGTACTCGGTCACCTCTTTACGGCTGTTCTCGTCGATCCGCGTATCCATCCGGATACAATCGGAGATACAGATCTTTTCGCACAGTCCGCATCCGATGCAGCGCTCATATCCCGATTCCCACAAGCGAAGGAGCTTGTGAACCGCGCGGTAACGCGGACCGATCGGAAGTTTCTCTTTGGGATACTGGACGGTGTGGATGTCGAATTTGATCATCTCCCGCAGTACGACCCACAAACCGACGAACAGCTCGCCGCTGAACGTCCGGCGGACCACCTGTTTGAACTTGTCCCATCCGCTCTCGGGATAGCTTTCGATATCGACGTAATAGTAGGCGCTTTTTTCGCTTACGTTACGGTCGGTAAATATCTCTTCGTGTCCATGATGCATACCACTACCCCCTTAGAACATCATCACGATGCCGGTAACGATAACGTTGAGCACGGCGATCGGCATTAAAACTTTCCAGCACAGCCACATGAGCTGGTCGGGACGGACATCCGGCCACGCGGCACGGGTCCATAGGAAAAAGAAGAAGAAAAACGCGACCTTGAGGATCAGCTGTACCGCCCCCGCAATCGTACCGTCACCGAAACCTCCGAGGAAGATGATCGCCATGACGAACGAAATAAAGAACATGTTCGCGTATTCCCCGATAAAGAACAGACCCCAGCGCATCCCCGAGTACTCGGTACCGAAACCGTCGATGATCTCGTGGTCGTTGGCCACGAGGTGAAACGGCGTACGCCCCGTCTCGGCAAACGCCGCAATCCAGAAAAGGATGAACGCTACCGGCTGCGACCAGACGATCCAGTTACCGATCCCGCCGGCTTGGTAGTTGTTGATGTCGATGAGCGAGAGCGATCCGACCATCATCAAAGGCGCCAGAAGCGAAAGCCCCGTAATCACTTCGTACGAAATGAAGATCGCCGCACTCCGCGCCGCCGAGATCAGCGACCATTTGTTCGCAGAGGCCATACCCCCAAGCAGCGGGCCGTACAAACCGATCGCCATCACCCCAAGAACGTAGAGAATCCCGACGTTGATGTCGGCAACAATCGGATGAACGGTATAGCCCATAACCGTAAACTGGGGCCAGAACGGAATCGCCGCAGCCGCCATGAATGCGGTAGCCGCGGTGATGACCGGGGCAATTTTAAAAATCGGCTTGACGACGTTTTGGGGAACGATATCCTCTTTCGTGAAGAGTTTGATCCCGTCTGCCATGATCTGAAGCAACCCGTATGGCCCGACGTGCATCGGTCCAAGGCGACGTTGCATGAACGCCAGAACCTTACGCTCGAAATAGGTACCGAACCCTGCAAGCGCGGAAAAAATCAACAAAATGACAACGATTTTGACGATCGTCTCAATAATGAATGCTGCATCCATTGTTTACACCTTTTGAATTGATACACTCGTAAAACGGTAACCGTCAAACAGTGCTTCGGAATTGATCTCTGTGTCAAACGTCGGTAGATACGCGATATCTCCGTCGATTTTGCCGTCACAAATCACGCTTACCTTCAGCTCGCCGCGCGCCGAGCGGAGGGAGACGCGGTCCCCTTCGCCCAGCCCGTTGGCCTCCATGTACGCTTTGGAAGCGTACAGGCCGCCCCGGCTTGAGAGCTGATGGGCCCGAGCCGTGAACGCGGAGAACTGCAATACGGGATTGGCCAGGTAGACGAGGCTTCCCGCCATCGCAGCCCCGGCGTCAAACGGAACGACGCTCTCATCGCCGCTTGTCGATACGGCGATGTTCTCCATAACGTACCCGCGAACCTCTTCCCCGCTGTTGGTGTAATAGTTCGGCAGGGCATCGAATTCAACCGCTTTGAACCCTTTTTCGACCGGGAGCTGTTTCGTGTACTCGACGGTCAATTTCGCATCAAGCCCGAGCGCGTTGGCAACGTCATTGAGGACATACCCTCCGTAGGGCAGCGCAACGTTGGTCGGGTTGACCCGTTTGTCGATTCCGCTCAGAGTCCCCTCTTGCTGGTTCAGTGCCGGCATATCCAGATCGCCGTTCCCCAGCGCACTGAGAGTGAAGTCGCCCGTCGTGTTGTAACCGACGGTGTAGCTGCCGCACTCCGAATCCAGGTCACAGATCATCGCTACGCCCAGCGTATTGGCAAGGTTCGGAATCATCGTCACGCTAAACGGCGTATATTTTTCGATCAACGCAACCAGACGCGCACAGTTGGCGCTGTTGGGATGCGTATACAGGTCAGGACCTACCATCAGAGCGAATTTCTCTTTTTTGGCAAGGTATTTTTCGAGCGTTTCGGCAAATTTGTCTCCGGCGTTGAGCAGCGCGAACAACGCGTTGTCATCCATTTCGACCTCTTTGGAAACCTTTTTCTTGACCGTCTTGGTCACCTCTTCGCTCACCTCTTCCTCGACGCCGGTCTCTTCGTTGAGGACTTTCTTGGTCACCGTTTCGGTCACTTTCTCATCCACCGTCTCTTCGACGCTCACCGTTTTGGTCGAGTGGAATCCCGCCAGATACGAAACGATCCCGGCGGGCATGGCCGATTTGTCGCCGAAAAGGTCGAGGATCAGATACAGTGCCGCCTCTTCCATCATCGGCGCATGCTGGATCTGGGTAACGTTTTTGGACATCTCTTGGATGACCGGATCGGCGATCGGGTGGAAATACAGCCCCGCACCCTTATTCATCGACAACGCGTTGTTCATCGCGAAACGGGCGTTGGGGTTGTCGGTTTTGAGCGCGCTCCCGATCGAGACAACGAAATCGGCTTCGTGAACCTGTTTCAGATCGCCGCCGTAGAGGCTTTTGCCGCTGATCGTACCGTAGGCGTTCAGGAAGTTCTTAAATACGCGCGCTTCTTCATTGATGAGGCGATAGCCGTATTTGGCTTTGAGCTTCTGAAGGATCAATGCTTCCTCATTGGTGATCGTCGAGGTAAAGCGGATCGTATCGGCTTTTTTGAACGCTGCGATCGCCGCTTCGAATGCTGCGGGATTTTTGACGACGCCGCGATTTTCAAAATCGTAGCCGTAGCGTCCCGCACCGCAAAGGGAAACGTAGTTCCACTCGTTTTTGACGCGGTAGATTTTAGGCTCGGTATTTTCGATGCTCGTGTGTTTGATGTCGTAGCTGAGCTGACATCCCGCCGAACAATGGGCGCACGTCGCGGGGATCTGTTTGTGTTCCCATGCGTTTGACGTATATTGATAGTCCGAACTCACCAGTGCGCCGACCGGACATACCGCCGAACACTCGCCGCAGTCGGTACAATCGAGCGTGTCGCCGCCGTTGGGGGCAATCAGCGACTTGTTGAGTTTGTTCCACATCGCGTAGGCGTCTTTGGGCATGCTCTCTTTGAATGCCGGGTCAATCGCGTCGCTGCCGCGGGCAACCGTCGAGAGGGCCGCATCCCCGATCATGTCTTTACAGACGGTGATACACCGTTCGCACATGATGCACAATGCGGGATCGTAGTGGATGAATCCCCAGTCCTGTGCCGGTTTGTGGGTGTCTTTGATCGCATAGGTCTGCGAGTCGACGCCCACTTCAAGGGTATAGTTTTGGAGTTCGCATTCGCCCGACTGGTCGCACACGCCGCACTCCAGCGGGTGGTTGACGTCGTAAACTTCCATAATCGCGCGGCGCTCCAGCTCGATGTTGGGGGTAGTCGTCGTAATGTTCATCCCCTCTTTGGCTTTCGCGTTACACGCATAGACCTGTTTTCCGTCGGCTTCGACCAGACAGATACGGCATGCCAGCGTCGGCGAACACCGTGTCAGGTAACAGATCGCCGGGATAAAAATACCATTGGCACGCGCCGCGTTGAGGATGTATTCCCCCTCTTGCGTCTGAACCGTGCGGCCGTCTATGGTAATCGTTATATCACTCATCCTTCACTCCCCACCCTCGAAATTTTCACTTTTTCGAATCGGTAATTATCGTTTGCCGGTCCGTATGCCCCGTCGTATGAAGGGACCAGCGCGACGGTCCCTTTCAGGGAACCGTCGAGGACGAAAATCCTCTCTTCGCTTCCGGATCCGAATTCAATGCGAATTTTATCACCGTTCGCAATTTTTGCGGCAGCCGCAAACTGCGCCGAACCGCGCAGGGCTGTATCTTTTTCGAGCTGCCGGCTCTGCGCCGTATACGCATTGAACTGATTGACCGGATTGCAGCGGTAAACCACCGTTCCGTTGAATTCGGGCAGATCGTCCACCTCTTCGAGCGCTCCGCAGGCTTCGACGTCGACGTTTTCAAGGATGTAACCCCGGTTGTCTTCGCCCAGGGGCCCGAAAAAGTTGCCGAGCGAATCGAATTCACGCCCTTCAAATCCGCACGCTCCGGGGAGCTGCACCGTATAATCGATCGTATACGCCGCCTCGACGCCCAGTTTTGCGGCAACGTCGTTAAGGGTATAACCGTTAAACGCCACCGCTACGTTGGTCGGCAGCACCTGGTTGTTCATGCTGACGAACGTCCCCTCCTGCGAATTGAGTGCGGGTAGGGGAAGCTGCGCATTTGCAAGCGATCCCATCGTATAGATGCCCGGAGCATTGTAACCGACCGCTTCTGCCCCGGTATCGGCATCGAGGTCGCAGATCAGCGAAACGCCGACCGTATTGACGCTTGGTGCGGCGACGACGACCGAAAACTCCGTATACGTTTCGATCATCGCGCACAAACGCGCAATGTTCTCGCTGCGGCGGTGATTGAGCAGGTCGCTCCCGATGACGAGGGTCTTGCGCTTGGCACGACCGAATGTTTTGGCGAGGCGTTCAAACTCTTCGTCGCCGACGTTGCTCTCGGCGCACAGGTATCCTTCATCAAGATCGTCGAAATAGCGGCGAATCTCTTCGGCGATGTCCGATTCTTTGAGGAGGGTTTTGGCGAGCATCGCCGCGACCCCTTCTTCGGTCCCCACTTCGTATTTGACGTATTGCGTCACGACGTTTTGCAGCAACGCGTCTTCGAGCGGATGCATGTACACGACTTTGGCCCCGTTGTGGCGGGCCGCCGTCGTCACGCTGTAGCGCAATGCGGGGTTATCGGTGGAGATCCGCCCGCCGAATACGATGATGGCGTCGCTCGAAGCGACTGCCTCGGTACTTCCCCCGTAACTCTTTTTGCCGCTGATCGAACCGTAAGCGTTCATAAAGCGGCGGTACGCACGGGCTTCTTCATTATACAGTTTCACGCCGTGCGCTTCTTTGAGCTTTTGCAGGATCAGCGCTTCTTCGTTGGTAATCATCGAACCAAAACGGATCGCTTTGCATTTGCCGATCGCTTCTGCGGCACGTGCCAGTTCCGCTTCGTCTTTTTCCGCGTCGATGTTGAAATCGAATCCGAATCGACCCGCACCGCACAGTGTCGTGTGCTCGAAGTCGTTTGTGACGCGGTAGATTTTCGGCTTGCCCCCAAATGCGTTCGAAGTGTGGCGCACCTCATAGGAGAGCGAACACCCTGCCGAACAGTGCACACACGTCGCGGGAACCTGACTCAACTCCCACGCGTTGGCGCTGTACTGGAAGTCCGAGCTCACCAGTGCACCGACCGGGCAGACGGCGATACACTCGCCGCAGAACGTACAATCGAGCGTCTCGCTGTTTTTGGGAATGACGGAAGATTTGTATCCCCCGAATTGCAGCGTAATCGCATCGTCTCCGATAATTTCGTTACAGACGTGAACGCATTTTTCGCACAAAATACACAGTGACGGATCGTAATTGATCAGTCCCCAGTGCTCGATTTTGCGGTGTTGCTCTTTAGCACTGAAGTGCTGGCGGTCAACGCCGAATTCGAGCGTCTTGTTCTGCAGGTCGCACGCTCCGGATTTGTCGCAGACGCCGCATTCCAAGGGGTGGTTGACGTCGTACAGACGCATGATGTTCGTCCGTTCCGTTTTGAGTTTCTCCGAGTCGATCGTAACACAGAGCCCCTCGGTCGGAGGAGTCTGGCAGCTGAGGACGAACCCGTCGGTCTTGTCGGTCTCCACCACGCACAATCGGCACGAGGCGCACGGCGTCGTTTTTTCAAGGTAGCACATCGTCGGAATGTAAAGTCCCGCTTTGCGCGCCGCCTGGAGGATCGTCTCCCCTTTTTGCGCAGTGACGGGCTGGCCGTTAATCGTAAAATTGATCATCCATCCCTCCTTAGTGCGCGACCATCGCAATGTAATAACAGCGCATGCAGCGCTCCGCTTCGGAAAGTGCTTCTTCCTGCGTAAAGCCGTATTTGACCTCACGGTTGTTGTCTTTGCGTTCGTCGACCGTGAGGACTTCGCTGTGGGCTCTAGGCAATCCCGGAAGCCATCCTTTGATCTTCTCTTTCTTGTTGTAGACCTTGAGTTTACGGAGGTGGTCTTCCATAATCTCCTCGTCGGTGAGAGTGATTTCGCCGGTCTGCACATAGCGCGAAATCACCGAAGCCGCACGCTTGGCCTGTCCTACGGCGTTGACGATCGTCATCGGGCCGTATTCGCAGTCACCTGCCGCAAAAATCCCTTTGCGCGACGTCATGTAATCCTTGCCGTTCGTTTTGATCGTCGCCCATGAGGTGCGCTCGATCTCCCACTCTTCGGGAAGGAGTTTGAGATCGGCGCTCTGGGAAACGGCCGGAATCAGATAGTCCACGTCGATGTCGAACGACGCTCCTTCGATTTTCTCCAGCGTAGGACGTCCGCCGTTCGGATCGGGAACCAGTTCGAAACGGTCCACCGTCAGCGATTTGAGGACGTCGTTTTCATCGTTCATTTTCGCAACCGCAGAGTGGAAAATAAATTCGACCCCCTCTTCGACCGCTTCGTGGTACTCTTCGTAGGTCGTGTTTTTGATGATTGTCGCTTCGTCGCGGCGATAGAGCATAATCACTTTTTTCGCACCGGCGCGGATCGAACAGCGTACGACGTCCATCGAGGTGAACCCCCCTCCGACGCACGCAACCGTTTTGCCGGTCAGATCGACCCAGTTTGTCGGAAGCATGTGCCGCTTCTGGTCTGCTTCGTCGACCATGATGTCGTATTTGACCTGGAGGTTGATTTTATCGAGAAAATCGATCGCTCCCCAGTATCCCTGAATTTCTGGACGTTCGTTGTCACAATAGACTTTTTTCGAAATCCGTGTTCCCGTCGCGACCAGGATGGCGTCATAGTCCTGTTCGAACTGACGCATCATGTCGGCGGTGACTTTCGTATTGGTGATAAAATTCACCCCCAAATCGCGAACCGCTTCGATGTCCTGATTGTATTTGTCGATCGGCATCCGGTATTCGGGAACCCCGACCGCGACTTCGCCGCCGAGAACCGGGAGTTCCTCGTACACGTCGACGTCGATCCCCTCCAGCGCGAGGTAATACGCTCCGGTCAGACCCGCAGGCCCTGCACCGATCACCGCCACTTTTTTGCCGATTGAGGACTTCTTCTGCGCAGGGTGGAAAAATCCGAAACCGTGATCGGTTTCGTAGTCGGCACCCAGACGTTTGAGCTCCATGATCGAGATCGGTTCGTCGAGATTCGCGCGGCGACATTCGGTTTCGCAGGGATGGGGACAGACCCGTCCGCAGGTATGGGCCAGAGGCATCGTCTGGCGCGTCGCCATCAGCGAGTCGTCAAACCGCAAGTCCCGTACCCCTTCGATGTACGCAGGGATATCGACGTGCGCCGGACAGGCATCCATACAGGGGGCCGTGATCTTGGCGATATAATTCGTATCGTCCATGTGGTAGTGTTTGGAAGGTTTTTGTCCTTCGATGCACGCCATGAATTCCGATTCGAAATGATTCATCAAATCCAGCAGCGGATTGGGAACCGTTTTGCCGATTTCACATTTGGAGGTTTCCTGCATCGTACGGGAAACTTCCTTGAGGTGTTCCATGTCGGCTACCGAACCTTCGCCCCGCGCGATTTTATCGAGCAGGTCGTAGAGAATCCGCCCGCCCCAGCGTCCCGGTGCGCACCGTCCGCACGCTTCGGAATAGACCTGGTACTGGGCGGCGTATTCCGTAGCCAGACGAACGACGTCGACGTCCGGGCTGAACAGCGCGACGCCGTCCCATCCGATAAACGCTTTGGAAGAGGCGTGTTCGTTGTATTCAAGCGGTAGGTTATAGGCAGAATTTTGCCACTCTTCATCGGATTTTCCGATGTTGTTGACCTGCTCACCCCGCCACGTGGAGAAATAGACTTTGCTCACGACGGTTCCTTATTTTTTGACCACGATGGTCCAGTCGGCTTCGTTGAACTTGAGCGAGTTCATCAGTTCGAACCCGAGTTCTTTGACCAGGTCAGCCGATTTTTGAACCGGTGAAAAATCGCCGATTTCAAACAAAAAGATCACCACTTCTCCGGCTTTCGCCTCGTTTTTAAGGATCTCTCCCATCCGACCGTAAAAATCATCTTTGAGATGACGCAAATCGTAACGTTTCATCTTTTCTCCTCTTAACGGTCTACTTCACCGAAGACGATGTTGGTCGTCCCGATGATGGATACAACGTCCGGAATGTAATGGCCCGGCAAAAGATCGGTCAGGATCCCCGTGTGCCAGAACGACGGCGCACGGAGTTTGAGACGGTACGGATACGCGTCTCCCTGTGAGTTGATGTAATACCCCAGTTCCCCTTTGGGAGACTCGGTCGCGACATATACCTCGCCGACCGGAGGGCGCATCCCCTGCGTTACAAGGACGAAATGCTGCATCAGCGAATAGTTCTGCGTCATGATGTCGATTTTCGGAGCCGAAATGTACTGCGGAGCGTGCGCCATCAGCTCCGGGCCGGTCCCTTCGTACATATCGATTACCTGATACAGGATTTTCGCCGATTCGCGCATCTCCGCCATGTAGAGTTTGTAACGGGCATAGTTGTCCCCTTTGTCCGAGACCGGAACGTTGAACTCCACTTCGTCGTAGAGTTCATACGGTTCCTCTTTACGGATATCCCACTCGACGCCGGAGGCGCGGAGCATAATCCCCGAACAGCCCCAGCTCAGCGCCATCTCTTTGGAGATCACCCCGACGTTTTCCATCCGCATTTTCCAGATACGGTTGGAGTCGAGGAGGTCTTCGTAATCTTTGATGTTTTCGGGGAGCTTGTCGAGGAACTTTCTCAGATCGTCGATGAAGTTGTCCGGCAGATCGAGCGGTACTCCCCCGATGCGGACCGCGGCATGGGTCAGACGGGCGCCGCAGTAGTCTTCGATCAAATCCATCAGGTATTCGCGCTCGCGGAAAGCGAAAAGGAAAACCGTCATCGCCCCGATATCGAGGGCCGTCGTCGCCAGCCAGAACAGGTGCGACATCAGACGGTTCGTCTCCAGCAGCATCATCCGGATTACTTTCGCCCGGCGCGGCACTTCGAGGCCGATGAGGCGCTCGACGGCGAGGGCGAAGCCGTAGTTGTTCGAGCTCGATGCGATGTAGTCCATCCGGTCGGTGGTCGGCATGAACTCGTTGTAGATCATGTTTTCCGCCATCTTCTCCATCCCGCGGTGAAGGTACCCGATGTCCGGATGGGCTTTGGTGATCTGCTCTTGCTGAAGGTGGAGCATCAAACGCAGCTGCCCGTGGGCAGAGGGGTGCTGCGGACCGAAGTTGAGGATCAGTTCGTTGTCGTCACGGTCGAACGTGATGTTTTCGAAAAAAGGTCTGAGTCTGTTGGGTTGTTGCATGCTTGATCCTTAACGGTCGCGATCGGTGATCGTAACGGTTTTTTGTGCGTCGAATTTATCAATCATAAAGGCGCCGCCTTCTTCCTGGTACTGGACCGGTGTATCCGGCTCGCCCTGGCTGATATCGGCACCGCGCGGTACTTCGTGTCCCAGACGGGCGAAACGCTCGGTATCGTAACGGTCTACCCGTGCGCTGTCACGGTTTTCGGGCCCGATGATGTCACGCGCTTCTTTTCCGAAGATTTTGTCGACTTCATACCATTGCGCGAATTCATCCCCCTGGAGCGGATAGGTTTTGCGCAGCGGATACCCTTCCCAGTCATCCGGCATCAGGATCCGTTTCATATACGGGTGGTTGTTGATGACGATTCCGAACATGTCGTACATTTCGCGCTCACTCCAGTCAGCGGAACGGAAGAGCTTCTCGACGCTTCGGATCGACTCTTTTTCGGCAATTTTGCATTTGACGCGGACGCGCTTGCGCTTGCTCATGGAGAGCATCTGGTAGAACACTTCGAATTTCCCTTCCTGCGCAAGCCAGTCGATGGCGCTCAGCTCGCTGAGCTGGCAGTATTCGCGCTCGTTTTTGAGGAGTTCGAGGACGCCGTAGTTGTCGGCGGCGTTGATGACGACCACCATCTGCCCCACCTGGATATAGGCATCGAGAACCTCGAATGACGCTTTGATCGCGGCAAGGTCTTCGGCAAAAACCGCATCTTCGTTCACATCGCTTTTGGCAACCTGCGGGGCAACCCAGTAACGGTCGGTATAGTAAGGTTTTTTCTGTACGTTGTCTTTGGGCGTATAGGCTCTCATTACATCAACCTTTTTGGTTTTTGTGATTTATTCGCGCTTTCGCGACGGATTTTCTGCTGAAGCAGCATCACGGCGTACTGAAGGGTTTCAGGACGCGGGGCACAGCCGGGGAGGTAAAGATCGACCGGGATGACGCGGTCAACACCCTGCACGGTCGCATAGGTGTTGAACATACCGCCGGTGTTGGCGCACGATCCCATCGAGATGACCCATTTGGGTTCGGTCATCTGGTCATACAGACGGCGGATAAACTCGGCGTGTTTTTTGGTCAGCGTCCCCGCAACGATCATCAGTTCCGCCTGACGCGGTGAGGCACGGAAAATCGTACCGAAACGGTCGAAGTCGTAGCGCGACGCACCCGAAGCCATCATTTCGATACCGCAGCATGCCAAACCGTACGTCAGCGCCCACAGCGAATTCGAACGCCCCCAGTTGACCACTTTGTCGATCGTCGTCAGTGCGACGGGCAAGCCGCCGTCTTTGAGATAATTTACTTGATGTTGTGCCATTCGAGCGCCCCCTTCTTCCACGCGTAAACAAATCCGATCGCCAGCAACAAGATGAACATCATCATCTCGGCGAAACCGAACCAGCCGAGTAATTTAAAATCGATTGCCCATGGAAACATGAATACGATTTCCACGTCAAACAGCAAAAACAGCAGCGCGAACAGGTAAAACTGCGTCGAAATACGGTTAGGCTGCTTGGTTACCTCCGGTCCGCATTCGTATACCGTCAGCTTCAGCTTTTCCGTATCTTTGGCCGCCAATGCGCGGCTGGCTAAGCGTGCGATTACCGTCGTGGCGTAAAACGCCCCGAACGTCAACACAAACAGTACAAATACCCCGAAATAAGGATTTGCGACGTTGTAATGCTCCATGATTCCGACCTCTTAGTGGTTGATGGCATACCCCGAAAACCCCATGAAAAAGGGCTCGGAAGTACGGTTTCTATAAAAACAGTTGTTGCACTATAACAAAAAGAGGATTAAACGAACCCTTATCATCTCCACATTTTCTGCGGACTGTAACGATAGGGAACAGATAAAAGAAGGTAAAGAAGAAAATATGTTAAATATTGTAACACATTGGGAGAAAAACGGTTTTAAAGTATCGAATTGCTACAATCCGCGAGGAAACCGTTCTCCCCCTCTCGGTCGAAAACGATGGGGAGTGCTACCATACGAATCAAATAGGGCTTACTGTTTTTCCTGAAGCATGCGGTCAAGGGTCGTAAATACACCGTCACTCGCATGTTCCATCTCTTCGAACGCACGTACCATCACATCCGAACCGATACTCTCGCCGTGCAGCAGGTCGAAAATTTTGTGCGTCGTATTGTGGACGATTGAATGGGGAGTTTCAAGCGCCCCGTAGCTTGGGGTCTGTTTAAAGAACTGCGCCCCTTCGCCCTGCTCGTACCATTTGCCCAGACGGCAGTTGTGGTGGTCGACAAACGTAAACTGCTCTTTCCGTGTTACGGCGGAGAGGTAGGTGTTGACTTTCCACAAAACGTGGTCGAGTTTTGCAAGGCTCATGAAAACCCGCTCCGCGGTGTGTTCGGTGCTGCCGAAGGTCTCGCGCATCATCTGCGCGTTGGTATGCATATTGGTGGTAAACGTCGCGATCGATTCGTTGGATTCGGAGATATTTTCCTGGATATTTTCGAATTTTTCCCCGATCGTCGTAACGTCCTGTTTCATCGACTGAAGCGAAATGTGGATTTCACTGATCGCTTTGTCGGTACGGTCGGCAAGCTTGCGCACTTCGTCGGCAACGACGGCAAAGCCGCGCCCGTGTTCGCCGGCACGGGCCGCTTCGATCGCCGCATTGAGGGCCAGCAGGTTTGTCTGGTCGGAAATGTCCTTGATCAGCCCCAGGATACTCGCAACGTCCTGGGCCCGTTCGGAAAGGGCCTGAACCGTCCCCATCGAGTCGAGGGCCAGAGCATTGAGCCCTTCGAGCGTGGTCGAAATTCCCGATGCCTTGTCGCCGAGATCGATGATGTTTTCAAGCAGCGAGGTGGACTGGGCGATGTTTTCGCGCGACGAAGCGACCGACGCGGCCATATTCCCCTGAATATCGAGGAGGTTGCGCTTGAGCTGTTCGTTTTGATAGGTCATCAGCGCCGTGGCGTTTTCGCATTGATGCGATGCCGGTTGCTCGGCCATAAGCGCTTCGCATTCGAAGACGCGTTCCTGGAGGCGGCGGTTCTCTTCCTGCATCGCCTCATACGCTTTTTTCAGATCGTAAAGCTCGTTTTTCAGTGCCCTGTCATCGCCGAACCAACCCATAACATCTCCTTCACGCACGGTATAGCATCATTGTCGATGCATTATACTACGTTTGTGTTGCAGATTCGTTGCACGATTGCCTGGAAAACAATCAGCGGTTGATGAAGCCCATCGATTTTTCTCCCTCGAAACTTCCCGAACGCTCTTTTTTGATTTCGGCGACGAAGTCATCAAGGCGGAACACCCCCTCTTTACGCGCGGCAACGTGGTAGGCGGTATTTTTGACAATCAGATTGATCTGTCCGCCCGTCAGCGGATAGGAGATGAGCGCTTCAACGTCGAACCCTTCTTCGTACGGGGCATTTTTGGGAAGCATCATCTTCCACAGCGACAGCCGCTGTTTCTGGTCGGGCTTCTTGAACTCGATCTTGTAGTTGAAACGGCGTGAAAACGCCTGGTCGATATTCTCGAGGAGATTCGTCGTCGCAATCAGTATCCCCTGGAATTTTTCGATCTGCTCAAGGAAGATGTTCTGCATCTGGTTGTGCATCTGGTCGGCCGACGATCCCACCCCTGACGAGCGTGACGAGAGGAACTGGTCAGCCTCGTTGAGCAGCAAAATCGGTTCGGTTTTCGTCTGGCGCGTCAGATCGGCATAGGTATCAAAGATCTTGCGGACGTTTTTCTCCGATTCCCCGACGTACATCGACAGGATTTTGGAGCAGTCGAAACTGAGCACCTGCCGTTTGAGCGATTTGGCGAGCGAATGGGCCGTCAGCGTTTTCCCCGTTCCCGGAGGGCCGTAAAATATGATCCGCGCGTCGATCCCCGCCTTTTTGTCTTTGATCCCCCACTCGTGCAGGCGCGATACCACTTCCCGGTCGAGCTGGCGCATCAGGTTCTGAAGCGTCTGTTCGGTCGTCGGGTTCAAAACGACGTTCTCCAGCGACGTCGAAGGCTCGATCAGCTCGAAAATGTCCTGTTCTTTGATCAGCATGTCGAGCTTGAGCTTTCGCACTTTTTTCTTTTTCTGGGGATGCATGATCGACTGAAGCACCTCATCGACGATGTAAAAAGCCCTGGAGATCCCGCCAAAGGGGTTGAGCATCTCTTCGTAATCGATCACATCCTCATTGATGAGCCGCGCGCCGTCTTCGAGAAGGGCGCGGTTTTTGATCCGTTCGTAGTCGTCGAAACTGATCAGGTCGATCAGTGTGTTCATTTCCCGCAGGTTCCCCTCCGTCGCGCTGTATTCTTCTTTGAGTAACGCGAGGAAAATCACCTGCTCTTTGGGCTCGAGTTTTTTGGTCTTGAAAAAACGGTCCAGTACGACATCGTGCGAAGTCTGCGCGATCCGCTCCTCGATCCGTTTTTCGAGGAGCTCGAGCTTTTTCTGGATCCGGTGGATCCCCAGGGAGTGCTCGTTGCCGTTGTGGCGGATGATGCTCATCTTCTGGTACAGCTCGATACGGAAAAACTGGTCTTGCAGGTATTCGAGATGATCGGCATAGGGCTTGATATCGGGAAGGGTCATCTCCAAAGAGCCTTCTTCAATCAGTTTCATGAAGACCGGTGTGAGGGCAACAGGGGTATTATAAAGCTCCAGCTGCGAAAGTTCGCTGATTTTGATCGGCGTGAACGAATGGTGGGTGAGCCATCCGAGTTCCATCAGCGTCTTGACTTCCCCGAAACGTGAAAGAAACGAATAGTCCTGCGCCCCGTATATCTCCTGGAGGAGTTCGGCGACGACGACGTCCTCTTGCCCCTGCAAAAATTTACGGGTCAGAAGCCGCAGGATTTTGGCTTCGTCGGCCGAGCATTTGAGATGCTGGAAAATATGGCTCTGTTCAATGACGGGATTTTCCAGAAAATCGATCAAATATTTCAAAAGTGTCCTTGTATGGTGGTCTGTGTAAATCGTCTATCCCTGCAGCCCGTAGAGCAGCCGGATCTCTTCGGCCCAGATCGTCTCGTCGATCGTCTCCAGAACAAGCGGAATGTCGTCCATGCGCGGATCGTTCATGATGTAGCGAAACGGTTCGATTCCCAGTTTCCCTTTGCCGATCGAATCGTGACGGTCGACGCGGCTCCCCAGATCGGGTTTGGAGTCGTTGATGTGCATTCCCATCAGGTATTGGAAACCGACGATCCGCTCAAACTCGTTCCATGTCGCTTCGTACGCTTCGGGAGTGCGGATGTCGTAGCCGGCGGTGAACATGTGGCACGTATCGATGCAGACCCCAACGCGCGATTTGTCCCCGATCCGCTCGATGATGGCGGCAAGGTGTTCAAATTTCCATCCCAGGTTGCTCCCCTGGCCCGCGGTATTTTCGATCACGAGGCTCACCCCCTCGGTCACATCGAGCGTCTCGTTCATCGACGCGGCGATCCGGTCGATGCACTCCTCTTCGCTGATCTGCTTGAGGTGGCTTCCGGGATGGAAGTTGAGCCGATCGAGTCCCAGCTGCATGCAGCGGCGCGTTTCGTCGATAAACGCTTCCAGCGATTTTTGCCGCTTATCCTCTTCGGGGTGCCCGAGGTTGATCAGGTACGAATCGTGCGGAAGAACGTGCTTGGGCAAAATACCGCTTTGGGCAAGGTTCTCTTTAAACAGGGCGATCGTCTCGTCGTCGAGAGGCTTTGCCGTCCACTGTTTCTGGTTTTTGGTAAAGAGGGCGAACGCCTTTGCCCCGATCGCCATCGCGTTGAGGGGGGCATTGAACACGCCGCCGCTGGCGGAGACGTGGGCACCTACATATTTGGCCATATTGAATTCCTGATAGTTGATAATGACATTTTAGCGCAGTTTGCGTATTCTCTCGGCGGCCTCTTGGAGTACCTCGAGCGGTTTAGAATAGCAAAAGCGGACCATGTTTTTCCCCGCATCGTCATGGTAGAACGCCCGTCCGGGGACGGAGGCGACCCCCGTGGCCTCCAGAATGGCCATCGCTTTTTCAAAATCGTCATTTCCCGCCACGCCGCTCACATCGGTCATGATGTAGTACGCCCCCATCGGGAGGCTTGGGGAGAGACCGGCATCGCGCAGTGCGGCACAGAAGAGGTCGCGTTTGTGCTGATGGACGCGGGAGAGTTCGGCGTAATACTCATCCCCGAGCTTCTCCAGCCCGACCGCAGCGCCGATCTGCAGCGGCGCGGGGGCGCAGACGTAGATCAGGTCGTTGAACTGCGCCATCGCCTCGATGACATGAAGCGGTGCAATCGCATATCCCAGCCGCCATCCGGTAACGCTGAAAACTTTGGAAAACCCCGACATCGTAACGCAACGCTTCGCGAGGTTGGGGACCGAGAGAGCGGGGACATGAACGGCACCGTCGTAAAGAAAATGTTCATACATCTCGTCGCTGAAGACGATCAGATCGTGTTTCTCGGCAAACGCACCGATCGCTTCGAGTTCTTTGCGGGTATAGACCTTGCCGCTTGGGTTGGCGGGGTTGCAGATCACCATCCCGCGTGTTTTGGGGGTCACCGCCGCTTCGAGGGCCTCCATGTCGAGTTCCCATTCGGGGGCTTCAAGCCGCACGAAGATCGGGACCGCCTCGATCGAGGTGAGTGTGGCGCGGTGGTAGCCGTAGTAGGGTTCGAACAGTATCACCTCGTCCCCCGGTTCGAGAAGGGAGAGGCACGCCGTGTAAAATGCCCCCGTCGCCCCGTCGCTGACCAGTACCTCGGAGGGAGAGACGTTGACACCGTAAAACCGTTTCATCTTCGCCGCAATCGCTTCGCGAAGACGGGACAGTCCTTCGGTCGGGGTGTAAATGTTGATCCCCTCGTCCATTGCCCTCTTCGCCCCTTCGATCACTTCGGAAGGAACGGGCAGATCGCATACCCCCTGCGCCATATTGATCCCGCCCGCGGCGTTGCAGGCCCCGGTCATCGACCGGATATGGGACTGTTCGATCGTCCCGCTGCGACGGCTGAGTTTCATGCTTGCTCCTCGTTCATAGAAAGAGCGCAATTATACCCGATACCGCAACACCTTCACGATTATGGCGACGAGGAGCACCCCCGACACAAACAGCAAAACCGCCCCCGTCTGCCACAGCCAGACGCTCTGCGACCATAACGAAACCGCGATCGCCGCCACCCCCGCAAGAGCGCTCCCCCATTGCGCGTCGGCCCACCGCGCCGGCAGGAGCTGATGGATCATCGGCACCTCTTCGTCGTCGATGCGGGGGGCAAAACGCTCGAACCACACCAGAAACGGCACGATCTTGTAAAGGTGGCCCGTAATCAAAAAACCGATAAATCCCGCCATCAGCAGCCAATAAACGATCAGCCAGTACCGCCCGTTTCCCTCGACGTACGCATACAACGCCAGGGCCAGCGCCGCGACGAGGGCCATGAACGCGACGGCTGTCGAACGTTCCCAGATGTCGGCGTAACGGCGTTTTTTGGAGGTGAAAATACGGTAAACGACCCGAAGGTAATACAATACCGAAAACAGCGCCGCCCCCAGCGATACCCCTTCAAGCCATCCGATTTGCAGCAGCGCGGCGAGCATCATCGTCAAAACCGCCGCGATCATCGCATAAAAGCTGAGGGCATGATCGTTGTCGGAGAACCGTTCGCACGCCCCGAACATCGGGAGCAGTACCGTGCTGACCCCCATCACGTTGAGCAGAACGTATCCCCCCAACACGCTCATCAGATGCGCGTAGAGCCATCGCAAGGGATCGATCACCCACGCTCCGGCATATCCTCCCGCCATCGCGATTCCGACCGCCAGCCCGATTCCCAGGAAAAACGTGCTCCACTGCATCGACCGGGTCACCGCGGTTCGACGGCGGCTGCGCCGAACGGTCACGAACAGGTCGAACGCGAAAAGGGCCAATGCGGCGACGATCAAGACGCCTCCCGCCAAAAGCCAGGCGGGATCGCGGATAAATCCCGCAGCCAGGAGCACGCTCCCGACTCCGAGCATGGGGGCGATCCACACGAACAGGACCGGGTAGCGGTGATGCACCTCCCCGACAACGACGGAGAGCTGTCCCATGGCCCCCGCAATCACGCTCATCACGAATCCGACCATGTACGCGTGCACCCATCCCAAAACCCGCATATCACCCGCCGAAACGGCAGGATCGATAAACCACAGATACCCCATCGAGAGGGCGTAAAAGAACGTACCGGCGAGAAAATAGGGGGCAACGACCCGCAGAGGGAGGGAAAAATCGGGGGAAACGTTCATCGCAAAACCCTTTTTTAGTGCCGATTGTAACCGATTAGGCCTCTAGCGTGATTGATTTTCGTCAAGATCGTTGATCCGGACAATAATGCCGTTAAGGCGGTCTTTAAAATAGATCTCCCCTTTCCCCCGTCGGTAGATAATATCCATTTCATCGTCGCGGACAAACTGGAAAAGTCTTCCGTCGCACATCTCCTCTTTCCCTTTCCCGCCGAAAATATCGTGGCCGAGGAGAACGCGTTTCATCGTATCGGCCGGGTAATCGGGGTAGAGATACTCCTTGACGAATCGCTCTTCGCTCATGCACCCCGCACTGACGCACACCTCACCGTCGATGCGGATCTTTTCGACCGCGACCCCGGCGGCAAAAAGTTCGAGTTCGACGCGCTCCCCGTCGCTTCGGAGGTATCCGGTGTCGGCGAATTTGAGTTTTGGGGTTTTGAGGGTAATCATTTTCGGTTCGCTGCGGGTGTAGTGTTGTTTCGTGGCACAGCCGCCGATCATCACGACGGTAAGACTAGCCCATAGGATAGAGAATTTTCGCA
Organism: Campylobacterota bacterium; assembly: GCA_040752835.1. Lineage (NCBI taxonomy): Bacteria > Pseudomonadati > Campylobacterota > Campylobacterota bacterium. The sequence continues at coordinate 26,166 of JBFMGG010000004.1, forward strand.
TGCACCTCATCCAGTTTTTGAAGTATATCGCTGCCGAGCGTCACCTCCATCGCGGCGAGGGAAGCGTCCATCTGTGCCGCCGACGTGGCCCCGATGATCGTGGAGGCGACGAAATCGAACTGCTTGCTCCACGCGATCGCCATCGTGACGGGGTGAATCCCCGCTTCGGCGGCGATGCGGAGGTACTCCTGGGTCGACGCGAGCGTTTTGTCGTTCAAAAACCGCGCGGCCATCAGCCGCTGGCGCTTGTTGGGGGATTTGACATAGTCGCTGAACCGCCCTGCGGTGCCCGGATTTTGGTTGTACTTTCCGCTGAGCACCCCTCCTCCCAGCGGCGAATAGGGGAGCAGCGAAATTTTCTCCTCCCGGCACAGCGCGGCGATCTCGGTCAGGTCGCGACGGTTGAGGAGGGAAAAATTGTTCTGGATCGATTCGAACCGGGCGAGTTTTTCGTATCTGGAAACCATCAGCGATTTCATCGTCCCGCGCGCGGTATCGTTGGAGGTTCCGACGTAGCGTACCTTTCCGCTTTGCACGAGAGCATCAAACGCCCGCATCGTCTCTTCGATCGGAACCACCGTATCGGGCCAGTGCATCTGGTAAAGGTCGATGTAGTCGGTCCCCAGCCGCTTGAGCGATCCCTCGACGGCCCGTTCGATGTGGAAGCGGTCGCAGGCGGTAAGGCCGTGGCGGATCGGGGGGACGAACCATCCCGATGCGGCTCCCGCTACCTTGCTTGCGAGAATGACACTTTCTCTGGGCTTGGTTTTCAGCCACCGTCCCACGATCTCCTCGGTACGCCCGGCGAGTTTTTCGCTCGGCGGAACGGGATACAGTTCGGCGGTATCGAAAAAATTCACCCCCGCTTCGGCCGATATAGCGGTATTCCATGTGACTCCTTTCGCCCTGCATTTCGGAGCGTCCCCTCCGGACTCCCTTTGTATCCTGCAATTGTATCCTACTTGATGCCGCGCCTACCCGATCAATTAATTTTTAGTTATAATAGAACAGAAACGTTTTCAATGGAGGATCACCATGAACGACATTATCCGTGAAGCATACTCGCGATTCGGCGACATTTCCGATCTGCTTCGCTCGGGGAACCCAGGAGGGGAAGAGTATTACGTCCAACTGAGCGAAGCGACGCAGGATGCCTATGTGATTATGAACGAGGGGATGTGCGAAAATACGACCGTCTGCCATGAATGCGCGGCCCACCGCGATTTTTTACAGTCGATGATCGGCATCGTCGAAGACCTTGCATCGGGGGCGCCGCTCTCCAGCACCTATCAGAACGAACTGGAGAAGTACCGCCTCAAAGTCGGCGAAATCCTCAAAAAGATCGAAGGGGCCCTCGTCTCGATGTAACAGGGTGCACAAGGTGCATTCTGCCATATTTTTCCCTTTCTCCCCGTTTTTGAATTACACTTTCCGGTATGAGAATACATATCGATCTGGACTGCTTCTTTGTCTCTGCCGAACGGACCCTCGACGCTGCGTTAAACGCTCAGCCGGTCGCGATCGGGGGGCGCGGAGACCCGTATATCTTCTCGGGTGAGAATTCGAACCAGGAACTGCTGATCGACAACGGCGGCGCCTTTGTCGGCGCATTTTTTCATCGCTACCAGGGAGACGACCTCCAACAGTACATCGATCCAGACGGGCGCATCCGCGGTATCGTCACCACCGCCAGCTACGAAGCGCGCGCCTTCGGCGTCAAAACCGGAATGAGCCTGCGCGAAGCGCTCGGCCGATGCCCCTCGCTGATCGTCAAAGCCCCCAACATGCGTCTTTATCACCGCCTTTCGCGTGCCCTTCGTGACTTTTTGCAAGAACGAATCCCGCTGGTGGAACAAGCAAGCATCGACGAATTTTACGGCGACCTGGAGGGCTGGGTAGCGGACGAGGATGTCCCCGAATTCACCGATGCACTCCGCCATGCGATCAAAAAACATCTCCGGCTGCCCGTCTCGATCGGAGCCGCCCACTCCAAATACCTTGCGAAACTCGCTACCGACGAAGCCAAACCTTTCGGGTGCAAGACTCTCTTTCCCGACCAGATCGGCCCCTTTACCCGTTCCGTACCGGTCGAAAAATTTCCGGGGCTCGGGAAAAGCATCCAGCGCCGATGCCGCGAATACCGTCTCGAAACCCTCGGTGATCTGCTGCGGGCGGAGTCGCTCGTACGTTCCTGGGGACCGTACGCATCGGCACTGTACGACCGGATCAGCGGAAACGATACGGGGGAGCTGAGTCTGCGCGCACCCCGCAAATCGATCGGCATTTCCCGCACCTTCGATCCGGTAGATGATCGGGACGAACTTCGCCGCCGCGTTTCGATCCTCGCCCGTCATCTCGCCTACGCGGTACAGAAACTCGAAGTCTATCCGACAACCTATACCCTCTCGATCCATTACCTCCACTACCCCAGAACGCACCAAAGCCTCACCGAACCGCGCCTCTTCAGCGAACGGCGTTTCCGAGCTCTGGCGTTGTCCCTTTTTGCGAAAGCCGACCTCCATCCCCTGGGGGCGGTGAACCATCTGGGGCTTTCGGCATCGCATTTCAGCTCCCAGACCCATCGGGTCTTTTCCCTGCTCGATTACGAATCGGACGTCCACGAGCGTTCCCTCGATACCGCCGCCGTATCGATCCGAAATAAATACGGCCTCGACATGCTCCGGTGGGGAAACGAATTCTGTTCCAAAGAGAATTCGCTATAATCCTCTCTACATGGATAAAAAACTCTTTTGCGATTTTTTTCACCGCAATCTTCCCTCCGACATGGAAGAGTGCATTTCGCTTTTTGCCCTTTTCGGAGGACTTGATGAAGCCATCGATACCGACCAAAGCGTCGAAACGCTGCTCGAACGCCACGTTCTCGACCCCTTTGAAACCCATCGCGAAAAACTGATGGAACCGCTGGGGGAAGAAGGGCTGTACGTCCGTTTGCTGCGCGCCATCGCCGTAGGCGACCGCCGCCATCTCTCCGCTTACCGCCGCGCCCGAATCGGCAAAGAAAGAGGAAGCGAGGCATTCGAATACCTCCGCCGTAGCGGTTACCTGACCCTCGAGCGCTCCCGTGAAATCCCCCCCGTTCGCCAACATCCCAAACAAAAATTCAAAAAAGAGATCGAACGCCACAAAATCAGCCACAAACTCCGCTTCGCAACGCCGTTCATCCGTTTCTGGTTTGCTTTCGTCGAGCCGTTTTCAGAAACGATACGCCGCGGAGAGTATGCCCCTTTTTGGGACTATTTCCATCTCCATGCCAACGCTTTTACGGGGTTTACGTTCGAAGAACTCTGCGGGCTCTATATCCGCGAAGTACTGGCCGGGCGGTTTGATGCGGAACTGCTCGATTCGGGAAGCTACTGGGACCGTGAAGTGGAAATCGACCTGTTTTGCGAGACGTACGAAGGGGAGACGTGGATCGGCGAATGCAAATGGACGAATCACAAAGTGAATAAAAAAGAGCTGCGCCATCTGGAAGAGAAATGCGCCCGCCTCTCGCTTGATCCCGATAAAATCTTTCTGTTTGCCAAGCGGGGCTTTTCGAACGAACTGACCCATCTGATCTCCCCGCGTCTGTATCTGTTCGACGCCGAAGAGCTGATGGCGTTAACTCGCCGCCCGTAAAGCGTCGTAGGCTTCCTGAAGAAGCTGAAATTTCTGGGTGTATTTGTTGATCACTTCGGGACTTTGCGTCTGTACCCGGTCGGGATGGTAGCGGCGCGCGAGTTTGCGGTACTGTTTTTTGAGATCGGCGGGTTTCGCCCCGACGGGGAGCTCGAAAATCGCATGGTAGCGGATCATCTTATCGATGCTTTCGCTGCTGAATCCCCACCCCTTGTACTGGCTGTAAAGCCGGCTCATGAATTCGTCGTCGTAACGGTAGTGAATCGCATAGTGGAGCACCTCTCGGCGGTTAAGCGTTTTTTCGAGACGTGCTTTTGCCGCCGCCGTACCCACATCGATGTCGATCTGGGTTGAGGTAGCGTTAATGACGAGGCTGGAGAGCTGCTGCTTGAGATAGCGCATGATCCATCCGTTGGGTGCGGTGAGGGTAAAGCGGACGCGGCTCGAACTGAACGCATAGAGTTCGATTTCGACTTTCTCTTCTTCGCGATAAGGCAGTTCGATCCGTACCGCCGCGGTTTTGCACCGCTTGAGCGAACGGCGGTAAAACGGGCTGGAAAGATCGTTGATCCGGGTAAACTCGTCGCTGAGGGTTTCGAGAAACTCCTCTTTTTTTCCGAGCGAACTCTCGTTGTTGAGCACTAACACCCCGTTATCCAGAAACAACGTATTGTGTATGTGGTGTTCGAAGAATTCTTCCATCCACGGTTGTTCCAGGGTGTTGGCTCCCCCCTGGACGAAGATGGCGTTATTGCGTAAAACGACTCTCACGGAAACCCCCGTTGCAGTAGTATTTGGTTTACTAAAGCAAAAGGAGTTCCACTTTAACGTTTGACAATCTCTCCGTAGCACTCGGGGCGGCGGTCGCGGATCAATCCCCAGTAATGACGGTGTTCCCGGATCGCCGCGGGATCGAACTCACCATAGAGAATCTCCTCTTTATCGCGCGAAGCTTCGGCGACTTTTTCCCCCGTGTGATCGGTGATGAACGAGGAGCCGTAAAACGTCAGCGTGCAGCTCTCCCCCGCTTCGACGCCGATCCGGTTGGCGGCGATGACGGGGACGATGTTGGCGGCGGAGTGTCCCATCTGCACCCGCTGCCAGTGCGATGCCGAATCGACCCCGATTTCGGGCTCGCTGCCGATCGCGGTGGGATAAAAAATCACGTCCGCCCCCATCAGCGTGAGGCTCCGGGCCGTTTCGGGAAACCATTGATCCCAGCAGATCCCGACCCCGACGTTGCCGTAACGGGTATTCCATACCTTGAACCCCGTATCGCCGGGCTCGAAATAAAACTTCTCCTCGTAACCCGGACCGTCGGGGATATGGGTTTTGCGGTAATTTTCCATCACCGTGCCGTCGGCGTCGATCATGACCAGCGAGTTAAAATAATGCTCACCGTCTTGCTCGAAGTAACTGATGGGGAGGACAACTCCCAGCTCTTTGGCGAGGGCGCTGAAACGCGCGATCATCGGATGCCCTTCTCGCGGCCGGGCCCATTCGAAGTATTTTGGATCCATGTCCTTGCAGAAATAATACCCTTCAAACAGCTCGGGCAATAAAATGATCTGCGCGCCGTTTGCGGCGGCTGTACGGACCATTTTTTCGGCTTTGGCCACGTTGGCGCTCTTGTCGGCCCCCATTTGCATCTGTATTGCCGCGACTTTTACCATTGATAGACTCCTGTGCTCTCTAATAGCGAAATTATAGCACCCGAACCTCTCGGTACGCTAACGGAAGGGATCGAAAAGAAAAAAGGAAACGGAGAAAAAAAGGGGGGAAAGCCGAACGGATCTACATCCGGTCTTTGGCTTCGATCCCAAGAAGAGAGAGTCCCGATCTCAGCGACAGGGCGACCACCAGGAACAGCTTGAGAAGCTTCGCTTCCTCGTCGCTTCCGATGATCCGGTTATCGTAATAGAATTTGTGCAGACGACCGGCCAACACTTTGAGGTAATCGGGGAGTTTCTGAACCTGACGCGATTCAAACGCATCCTCGATGATCTCGGGCAGCAGCAGCGCTTCGAACAATAACGCGTCCGCATCGGCGCTGAGATCGTGCAGGTGCGTCGCCATGATCTCTTCCATGCTTTTGTCGCTTTTGGAAATCAGCGTCTGGATACGGGCATGTGCGTACTGGATATAGTAGATCGGGTTCGAACTGTCGGCGCGCTTGAGTTCTTCGACGTCGAATTCAAGCGCCGTATCGCTTTTTTTGCTCGCGAACATGAAACGAAGCGCATCGGCTCCGATCTCCTCGACGACGTCGCTCATGAGGATGACCGTCCCGGCCCGCTTGGACATCTTGAACGGTTCGCCGTCTTTGAGCAGACTGACCATCTGGGCAAGCTGTACCTCCAGCTTCTCGTGGTCGTATCCGAGGAACGTAACCGCCGCTTTGACGCGGGCGATATAGCCGTGGTGATCGGCACCCCAGATGTTGATGTAATGGCCGAACCCGCGTTCAAACTTCTGGTTATGATAAATGATATCCCCTGCCAGATAGGTCGGACGCCCATCTTCACGGACAACGACACGGTCATGGTCATCCCCGAGTGCCGAAGATTTGATAAACGTTTTCCCCTCGCTTTGATAAACCCCGTGGCCCATTTTAGCCATAACGCGATCCCACTCACCGTACAGCGATGCTTCGCTGACAAACGTGTCGAAGTGGACGTTGACAGCGCGAAGGCTATCGACGATCTGTTCGAGAATTTTGTCTTTCGCCCAGAGCGCGAGTTCTTTTTGGCGGCTCTCGTCACGAAGGGCTTCGGGGCCGAATTTCTCTACCGCTTCGTGGGCCAAGAGGCTCATGTACTCGCCGCGGTAATACTTCTCCGGCCATTCGACCTCTTCGCCCAATACCGTCGCACGCCCTTCGAGCTGGAGCGAAACGCCCAGCAGATCGATCTGGTTCCCCGCATCGTTCACGTAATACTCGGCGGTAATATCGTATCCGAGATGGCGCCCAAGACGCAGCAGGGTATCGCCGTACACGGCACCGCGGGCATGTCCGATGTGCAAAGGCCCAGTGGGGTTCGCGCTGACGAATTCGAGGAGGATCGTCCCTTTTTTGTCGGCATTTCCGAATTCGCTGCCGTGGCTCAACGCCCACGAAGCGTACTCGTCGAGAAAATGTTCGGAGAGACGGAAGTTAATGTACCCTTTGACCGATTCAACCGCCGTAAACATCGATTCGTCTCCGAACGATCCGGCAATCTCTTCGGCGATCGCCATCGGCGATTTGCGCAGTTCTTTGGCAAGAGAAAAAGCAATGGGAGTGGCGAAATGGCCGAAAGATCGATCTTTCGGCTTTTCGAGGATGACGTCTGTATTGAATTTATCGCGCAACAGCGCACTGACTCGCTGTTTCAAGGCTTACGCTTGCTTGACTTGGTCTTTGGGAGCTTCTACGCTGGCGGTCGTAGACGTTTCAACTTGCTTGGGGGCTTCGGGAGTGGCGGAAGCGGTAGGAGCGGCAGGCTCTTCTTCTTTCATCTCTTTTTTGAAATTACGGATGCCCTGTCCGATTCCTTTGGCCAGATCGGGGATTTTTTTCGCACCGAACAACAAAATGACAATCCCGAAAATCAGTAATAATTCGGTTCCGCTTGGCATACTCATACGCAGAATTCCTTCTCTCAAAAATTTAGCGTTGTAGTATAACGGCTCATTGCTGTAACCGTCCTTATAAGATTATGCGAACTTATACGCTCTTATCCTTGCGCTTCCCACCTCTGCACGAACTCGTTGATCCGGAGCGTAGGGATCTTCATGCGCGCGGCTTTGGCGATGGACACCAGCACTTCGGCGGCGGTATCGAGATCGTCGTTGACCACCAGGAAATCGTATTCGCTGATCCGCTGCACCTCACGCTTGGCCATCTCGATCCGCTTGGCGATGATCTCGTCGCTGTCGGTAGAGCGGCCGTAAAGACGCCGTTTGAGCTCTTCAAGAGTCGGGGTCGTGATAAAGACCGACGTCGTAATATCGGCCAGCCGGTTCTGCACCGCGTCATGCCCCTGAACGTCGATATCGAAAATGACAAGCTTCCCTTCTTTCAATGCCTGCTTCACCGGTCCCAGGGACGTCCCGTAGTAATTGCCGTGGACCACCGCGTATTCGAGAAACATCTCCTGCTCGACGTCGCGCTTGAACTCCTCTTCGCTCACAAAGTGGTAGTGGACACCGTCGGTCTCTCCCTCGCGCATCGGCCGGGTTGTCGTCGAAATGGAAAAATAGGTAGGCCCGATGTGATCGATGATTTTGGCGATCAGGGAACTTTTCCCCGCCCCGCTGGGGCCGGAGAGGACAAGGATCGCTCCGCTTTCGAGATTCACTTGTCGTTCCCGAAATTGATGTTGATACTGATGTTAAGCCCTTTGAGCGATTTGGCGACCTCTTCGTTGGAGAGTGCCTTGAGCAGTGCCTGCAGTGCTTCAACCCCTTCGGCATGGGTCCCCTCCGTATCCGCCTCTGCTGCCGTGGGTTCTTTCGGCACGAGCGTTTCCGCCTGCAAATTCCCCGAAGCCTCGGCCAGCGCTTCGGCGCCCAATGATGCGAACTCGCTTCCCCCGACGCGGATTTCAGGCTCTTCTTCCACTTCTTCGCCGATCGCCAGCTTCAGCTCCCGCTCATCGAGGGTGTCGAACTCATCGAATCCTCCGCTCCCCGTTCCCTCATCGCCCAGATCGAACTCTTCGAGTACCCCCGCATCGAGCTCCATATCCAGGTCTTCAGGTTCGAGTTCGTCCACCGCTTCTTGAATCTGGAATTCGAGTTCCCCGAACGCATCGTCGTCCATCAGCATTTCGTCGCTTTCGGACAGATCGGGTAGCGTGGCCGCCTCTTCGGACTCTTCGGACAAAAGCCCCGCCTCCGCAAAATCTTCGCCAAAATCAAACGCTTCGTCCTCCTCCAGTGCGGGAAGAAGGTTTTCCGGAACCTCTTCGCCCGCCATCTCCTCAAGGCTATCCTCGAACATCAGCTCCTCATCCGGCGATTCCGGGGCAACCGGCGCTTCTTCCACAGCCACATCGCTCTTGGTTTCGACCGCCGTTTCATCGCTTTCGGCGCCGAGCAACCCTTCCAGATCAAATTCCTCCGCTTCGGAAAGATCGGTTTTTTCACTTTCGACGAGCCCTTCGAAATCGAACGCATCGTCTTCGATTTCAGGTTTTTCGGGTACGCCGAAATCGTCGATCCCCTTGACCGTGATTTCGTCCTCTTCGATCAGTGCGTCACTTTCGGCCGCTTCGAGCAACCCCTGGACTTCCTGGACTTCTTCGCTGTCGAGCACGGCGGTTTTGGGTGCTTCGTCGTCGTTAAACCCTTCCAGATCGTCAAGCGTAAAGTCATCGCCCGCCGCATCAAGATCATGGTCCAGAAATCCTTCGTCGTCATGGTCGATTTCAGCCAGGGTTTCTTGAAGGTCGATCGCATAGGGGTCTTCTTGCGCTGGGGCGGAAGGAGCCGCTTTTGCGGCGACGGCCATGCCTTTGTCGATCTGGATCAGCGTTTCGACCAGGTCGGTCGGCAAAAAGGGTTTGTTGATCACGTTGTCGAATCCGGCCGGTACGATATTGCCGCGTGTCGCCATAAAGAGGGCGCTTTTATAGGCGATACGTTCTTTAAGCGCCCCAAAAACCTCTTCACTGTACAACGCGTCGTCGATTACGAGCAAATCGTATTCGGTCCCGGAGACTTCGTCGGGGGATGCGGCGACACTCAGATCGTCTTTCGTTTTCTGTGCGCTCAGAGACACCAGTTTCTGGACTACCGGGTTGTCGTTAAAAAGCAAAATAGTCATGATCGATACGGCCCCTTTTCACTTGCTCTTGTTCTGCCAAAAGCTAAATGGTATGATTGTAACTAAAAAAAAATTAAATGATAAAACTTCTGGGATTTCTTTTTCCGTTTGCACTGCTTTTGGGGAACGAAACGTTCTTTCTCCTCCCTGACGACCAAAGCCGCATGCTCGCTTTTCTCTCCGAATCGCTCCGGAAATCGGATGATCCGGTCCTCGTCGCAACGCCGCGTCTGCACCTTCCCGAGCTCAACAAACTGCTTGTCAAAGCGGCTCGCAACGGATCGCGCGTTACATTGCTCCTCTCCGACCCGCAAGGCGACCCTCTCAACCTGATCCAGTACCGGGGAATCGAACTCTTGCTCTACCGCGCACGGCCGATGGAGGGGAGCGTTCTGCTCATCGGGAAGCGCAGCGTCTGCACCTTCCCGATTCCGCTCGTATCGGAAGCCGCAGAAAGTGAAGCCGCGCTCGTACGCTGCAGCGAAGAGGCCTCAGAGGCGCGCAAAGCGCTTATCCCCCTTCTGCGACGTTCGCGTCCCTATCTAGAATAGCTTTTCGAGGAAATTATAGGCGCTTTGGGTCTGCGACGTCACGATGGCCAGCGTTGCGGCAAGGGTCGCCATCAGTACGACGAACGACACCGCGATCTTGATCGGCATCCCGATCACCAGCAGGTTGAACTGCGGCATCGTCTTCATCAGCATACCGAAAATGATGTCGGCGAGAATGGAGAGGGCCGTGATCGGAAACGCGATCATAAAGCCCACGACGAACATATTGAGCGTGGCATGCATGATGTACTGGAACAGCGAAGGGGTAATCATAAATCCCCCCAGGGGGACCTGCGATATCGACGCCGACGCGTAGAGCAAAATCCAGTGGTGCAGGTCGAAAACGAGTAGTATCATCAATGCGAGCAGAGCCAAAAACTGGCTGACGATCGGCATCGACACCCCCGATTGCGGGTCGATCGCCGAGGCAAGCGAAAATCCCATCATAAACGATATCTGCCCGCCGGCGAACGTGACAACGTGGTACGCCAACTGCAGTATCGTCCCGACCACCAGCCCAAAGAGCATCTCACCCAGAATGGCGACGGTAAGGCTCAACGCGTCTGTCGGGATGTTTAGAGGAGGGACGGCACCGAAAAAAAAGACGGTGAAAAAAAAGGCCATTGCCGCTTTGACGCTGATGGGGATATTCATGTGGGAAAAAATGGGAACCGCCATGAATAGAGCGGTAAAACGGGTAAACAACAGCAAAAACGCTATCGTCCTCCCTTCGCTGAACAGCTGCGCCCATTCCATCGCTACACCGCGTCTAGCGTCCCGTTTTGCATCCGGTATACACGGGTGCAGCGACGGGCCAACGCTTCATCGTGGGTCACCAAGACCATCCCCGCATCACGCTTTTGAAGATACTCCTCGAATATCCCCATCACCTCTTCGGCCGTGGCATGATCGAGATTGCCCGTCGGCTCGTCCGCGAAAATGAGGCGCGGTTTTTTGGAGAGGACCCTGGCGATCGATACCCGCTGCTGCTGCCCGCCGGAGAGTTCGGTTACTTTTTGGGTAATGACGCGCTCGATTCCAAGCCGCTCGAGCAGTTGCGGGTCGATCGTCTCGTTTGCCAAAAGGGCCGCGACTTCAAGGTTCTCGTACGCACTGAACCCTTTAAAAAGATAGTGGCTCTGATAAATAAGCCCCAGTTCGTGACGCCGGAGGCGAACCAATTCCGCATCATTGAGTGCGTAAATATCCCGCCCGAACAGTTCCACTCTGCCGCCGTTGGGACGCAGCATCGTCGAAAGGACATGCATCAACGTCGATTTTCCGCTGCCGCTCACCCCGACGATCGCAATCGATTCGCCGCTTTGCAGACCAAGCGATATATCCTCAAACAGCGGATACTCAAATGCATGCGATAAGGATGTGGCGTTTATAAGTGTCATGGAGCAATTATAGGAGAAATTAGATTAAGAAAAAGGAAGGGGTCCCGCCGAAGCGGGCAGAGGATGCGCCCGGAGGCTTATCCCATTTGTGCAGCGACTTCGGCAGCGAAGTCGGTGACTTGTTTTTCGATACCTTCGCCGACTTCATACTTGATGAATTCGACGATCTCGGCAGTACCGCCGTGTTTCGCGGCTTCTTTGGCAACCGCTTCGGCTACCGTCAAAGAGTCGTCCATGACGTATTTCTGGTCAAGAAGCGCCAGCTCTTTGTCCAGCGTCGTGTTGTCGTCAACGAAACGGGCAAGTTTACCCGGGATGATGTTAGCCCAGATTTTCTCCGGTTTTCCCTCTGCGGCGAGTTCGGCTTTGATCGCCTCTTCCGCAGCCGCCATCACTTCGGGAGTGAGTTGTGACATAGAGATATACTGGGGAACGTTTTTAAGCGGTTTTTTCAAACGCGCAAGTTCTTCGTTCTCGGTTTTGATCGCTTCGATACGTCCGATTGTTTCGGCTTCGACGAATGACGCGTCGAAATCTTTGTACGAAAGGACCGAAGGTTTCATCGCCGCAGCGTGCATCGCGATGTTTTTGAGCATCGGAGCCATAAGCTCGGCCGTTTTCTGGCTGTCGCATTTGGCCGCTACGAGAACGCCTACGCGGCCGTTTGAGTGGACGTAGCCGTTCACCGCGCCGTTTTCGCCGGCATTGAGCGTTACGAAACGGCGGGTAACGATTTTTTCACCGATACGGGCGACTTGAGCAGTGAAATACTCCGAAAAAGTCCCGGTTTCGTATGACGACTCGTTCAGCTCTTCAAGAGTGCTGACGCCGGTCGTAAAAATGTGTGCCGCAGTATTGCCGACAAGGGCGATAAAACCGTCGTTTTTCGCGACGAAGTCGGTTTCGGAGTTGATCTCGACGAGCGATGCCGAAGCAAACGTATCGGCGACTTTCAGCCCCAGAAGGCCTTCTGCCGCAACACGGTCCGCTTTTTTGGCCGTTTGAGCCATACCTCGGTCACGGAGCCACTCTTTGGCTTTCTCCATGTCTCCTTCGGATTCGGTCAGAGCCTTTTTACAATCCATCATGGGCGCATCGGTTGCTTCCCGAAGCGCTTTTACCATTGCTGCTGTAATTTCTGCCATGATTACGCTTCCTCTGCGACTTCTTCGCTTGCCGCAGCTTCTTCGGCCGCAGCTTCAACCGCTACTTCTTCTTCGGCAACGGCTTCATCGCTTCCGCCGTTAGCCAGTGCTTTACCTTCGAGAACCGCTTCGGCCATTTCTTTACAGAAAAGCTGTATAGAACGGATCGCGTCGTCGTTACCCGGGATGGGGATGTCGATGACGTCGGGATCACAGTTGGTATCCAGAGGAGCAACTACTTTGATTCCGAGGTTGCGCGCTTCCTGAACCGCGATGTGTTCTTTTACCGCATCGATAACGAACATCATGTCGGGAAGCGTTTTCATGTGGCGGATACCGCCGAGGTACGCGATCAGTTTTTGTTTCTGGCGTTCCATCATCAGCGCTTCTTTTTTGGTCAGAAGGTTAACCTGCCCGCTGCTTTGCATCTCTTCGATGATGTCGAGTTTGCGGATCGATTTCTGGATTGTCGGGAAGTTGGTGAGCATTCCGCCCAACCAGCGGTTGTCAACGTATGGCATGCCGCATTTTTCAGCCGCTTCGCGGATCGCTACGCGCGCTTGTTTTTTCGTACCGACGAACAGAACGGTTTTCCCTTCCGCCGCAGCGTCAACGACTTGCTGATACGCATTGCGGAAATAACGCAATGTTTTTTGGAGGTCGATGATGTAAATGTTTTTGCGGACGCCGAAAATGTATTTTTTCATTTTCGGGTTCCAGCGACGTGTTTGGTGACCGAAGTGGACACCACATTCGAGAAGGTCTTTCATTGTGACCATGTGTGACTCCTGAGGAGAGATATTTAGTTTGTTCTTCGTTTTCTTGGGCGACCGCGGACAGGGCCGATGAACCATCGGTTGCACGAGAACGGCGGTGCGCTTGCGATTTTTTTCTCGAGGCCGTCGTGAAACGGGAGAGAAAATCGTGCGGATTATACTGAAATAGAGCTTAATTTAATCTGTGTTTAATGATGTGCGCAACGTCACGTTTTTATCACACAAATTTCAACTTATTCAAATTACTTTTATATAATTTTTGTTAATATCGCCACACTACCTGACGCGCGGATGATCAGATAAGGAGAAATGATGACTCAACGGATAATGGTTTCGGTAGCCGCCGCGGCATTCCTGACAACCGGAGCGACCGCCAACGACGCTTTACTGGAGCGGTTCGAAAAAATGGAAAGAGAGATGGCGGCGCTCAAAGCCGAGCTCAATGCGCTCAAAAACGAAAACGCCAAACTCTCTTCGCGGCTTTCAACCCCTGATGCCGACGCTCCCAAAACAACGGTCGCCTCATCGTCCAAACTCGATGAAACGCTCGAAGAGATGCAAGACCAGATCGACGATCTGAACAAAAAAACCAATAACGATAATCTCAAATGGGGGGTCGATTTCCGCACCAGCGTCGATAATCTCCGCTATGAAATGGCCGACGGAACCACCCGCAAAAACGATGCCCTTTTCAGCAACCGCCTATGGCTGAACATGAGTTACGCCGCCAACGAAAACATCAGCTTCACCGGTCAGCTCGCCTACAACAAAATTTTCGGCGAACGCTCCATGGCCTCCTCTTCGGCGCCGTTCGAAGGATTTGACTGGGTCAGCAACGAATCGGCCTATAATGACGAGCTCCGCGTCCGCTCGGCCTATTTCCTCTACACCGACGACGAATTTTTCGGCGCCGATGTCCCCTGGACGTTCAGTATCGGTCGGCGCCCCTCTACCGAAGGGCACCTGATCAACCTGCGCGACGATGTCGACGCTTCCTCGCCCCTGGCCCATGCGATCAATGTCGAATTTGACGGGATGAGCGCCAAATTCGGCACCGAAGAGATCGTCGGGCTCGAGGGATCGTATTTCAAACTGTGCGCCGGACGGGGAATGAGCAATGCCGAACCCCGTTTTGCCGCGGCTCCCTACAGCGGTGAAGACGCACTTACGAGTAACAACGACATGGTCGGCATCATCGTCGTCCCCTACGACGACAAACAATACAGTACCGGCTTTCAGTATACCTACGCGGTCAACCTTATCGACACCACCACGCCCAGCTCTACAACGATGGAAGCGGTAGGGGGGCTCCACACCGCCACTGCGTTTGCAATGGTGAACGGCATCGGAGACGGGATCAGCGACTTCCTCGATGATACGACGGTATTCATCAGCGGTGCAATGTCGCGGACCGACCCCGATGCGGGTAAACAGGGGATGCTCGGTTCGACCGACGCCAAAACCGGTTACAGCTACTGGATCGGTACACAGTTTCCCTCTCTCATCAGCGAGGAGGGACGCTGGGGGATCGAATTCAATCACGGTTCGAACTACTGGCGTCCCATAACGTACGGTGAAGATACTATGATCGGATCTAAAATCGCCGCACGGGGTGACGCGTACGAAGTCTACTTTACCGAACCCCTCGTCGACGACATCCTTTCGTTCCAGCTCCGTTACACCTACATCGACTACGACTATACCGGAAGCAACGGTTTCTTCGGAAGTTCAAGCGGAACCCCCACCGCGATCGGCGACGTTTCCAGCGGCACCAGTGCCGTCGACAAAGCGCAAGACATCCGCGCCTATCTCCGTTACCGTTTTTAAGAGAAGATTTTTATATACCGCCGGGATTTGATTCCGGCGGCCGCACTTTTCCATCACCCGTTTTGCAGCGTGGCCAGTTCCTCTTTGACTTTGGCAACATGATCTTTCACTTTCACGTTTGTCCATACCGCACGTACCGTCCCTTTAGGATCGATGATGTACGTCGAACGGACGATTCCCATATATTCTTTCCCGTAATTCTTTTTCAGCGCCCACACACCGTAATCTTGCATCATCTGCGTCGTCGGATCACTGAGCAGCGTGATGCCGAGGTTTTGTTTGGCAATGAAATTGCGGTGGGATTTGGTGCTGTCGGCACTTACCCCTAGAATGATCGCCCCGAGGTCGTCGTATTCGTCCATCGCGGCACTGAATTCACACGCTTCGGTCGTACATCCGGGCGTCGAATCTTTGGGATAAAAGTAAAGCACAATCCATTTACCCCGCAGATCGCGTGAACATATCTCTACATCATCCTGGTTACTCAAACAAAAATCGGGAGCCGCAGTTCCTACTTCCAACATGTAATTTCCTTCTTATAAAATAACAATCGATTTGATTTCGGTAAACTCTTCGATCGCAAAACGGGGGCCTTCACGCCCAACGCCGCTGAGTTTCACCCCGCCGTAGGGCTGTATGTCGAAACGCAGCGTCGGCATATCGTTGATGACGACTCCCCCCGCCTCGCACTCGTCGATCATTTTCTTGACGTGGGAAAGGTTGTTGGTGAAGACCGAAAACTGCAATCCGTAGGGGGAATTGTTCATCCGCATCACCGCATCGTCGATCCCTTCGACTTTCACCAGACTGACGATCGGGGCGAATACCTCCTCGCACACGATCTTCATCGATTCGGTCACATCGGCCATGACGCAGGGGTAAAAAATCCGCCCTTCCCGCCGCGGCGGCGTCAATGCCCGAGCCCCTTCGGCAATCGCGCTTTCTACCCAATTCATCGCTCTCATTGCCGCTTCGTCATTGATCAGCGGCCCCAGAAACGTCCCTTCGTCATAGGGGGAACCGACAACAAGCGCGGCGGTAGCCTCGGCCATCTTCGCGGCAAATGCGTCGTATACCGATGCATCGACGTAAATGCGCTGCAGCGAGATGCAGACCTGCCCGGAATTGACGAAAGCGCCGATGGCGCAACGTTGCGCGGCATATTCGAGGTCGGCGTCCGCATCGATGTAAGTTGCGGCGTTCCCTCCCAGTTCCAGACTCACTTTTTTGATTCCGGCATTTTTGGTGATGATGTTCCCAACCCCGACCGATCCGGTAAAGCTGACGACGCGCGGAATGTCGCTGGAGACGAGCGTGCCGCCCACTTCGGCATCGCCGTAAACGACGCTAAGGGCATCGGGAACGGCGTAAGGGCTTTCAATGAAAAGCTCGGCCAGCTTGTAGGCGCACAACGGCGCCTCTGGGGTCGGCTTCAAGACGACCGCATTACCCGACACCAATGCCGGGGCAAGCTTGTGCGCGACGAGGTTAAGGGGGAAATTGAACGGGGTGATCGCCACGATGACCCCCGCACTTTCGCGTCGCCAGTACGCGTGGGCGCTTCTTCCGCTCTCCATCGCGTCGGTATTGATCGTCTCACCGTGCATGGTCCGCATCGTTTCGGCCGACAAGGTGATCGTTTCGATGCATCGGTCGACTTCAATCCGGGCATACGTTATCGGCTTGCCGACTTCGTCGCACAACACCCGCGCAAACTCTTCACGGCGCTCGCGAAGTCTCGCCGCGACGTCGTTGAGCCACGCGCACCGGCGATGCAACGGAGTTTTTCTGGCCGTTTTGGCCGCTTTTTCGGCAATCGTGAGGGCCCGCAGAGCATCCTCGGCACCGCATACCCCCCATCGGGAGACGACCTTTCCGTCATACGGACTTTTCCGTTCGGCGTATCGGGCCGGTTGGGTCCGCGTCGATCCCATCCATACATGTGCATCCATAGCGCATTCCTGTTGTCGAAATTGATTCTGATGAATGTTTCAATTATACAAACCCCCACCTAAAATGAGGGAGAAGAAACCGTTTTAAGGAATCTCTTGATGAAAACCTCTTAGAATGTGTCCCAAAAATACGCAGGGGATTTTATGCTGGAACTCAAGATTACTGACGGTGTTTTAGGGGTACGCCCGCCGGTGACCAAACCGCATCCGGGCTTTTATTTCCAGGTTGGGGAAGAACGGTTTCGTAAACTGGTCGACGACCACTACGAGATGATACGCAACAGCGACATTTCGTTTTTGTTCCCGATTCATGACGAAGAGGATTTCGCCGCAGCCAAAAAACACGCCGCCGACTTTTTGATCCAGATCTGCGGCGGTCCCGATTATTTTGCCCAGACGCGGGGGGAACCGCGGATGGTGGGCCGTCACGCACCGTTTAGAATCGACGAGGCCGCACGCCGCCGATGGCTCGAATTTTACGCGAAGCTCCTCCCCGAACTCGAAAACGAGGGGGTCAGCCCCGAATACATCGAGTCGTTCTGGAATTACCTCGATGTCTTCTCGATCTGGATGATTAACACTCCGAACCATTGAGAAGCCGAAAGCGGGGGTTTTCCCCGCACTCTTTCTTATCGTCCGCCGCATCCCGTTCTTTTCTTCTTAATAAACCTTAAACCCCATCTTGGTTAAAATCTTCCAATTTTTTTCTACCGGAGACCTTTCTCATGAACGAAGCCAAATACATTTGGATGAACGGCAAAATGCTCCCCTGGAGCGAGGCAAAAATTCACGTCCTCTCGCATACCCTCCACTACGGTAACGGAGCCATCGAGGGTACCAAAGCGTACAAAACGCCCAAGGGATACGCGATCTTTCGCCTGAACGACCATACCAAACGCCTGATTGAATCGGCGAAAATGACCCTCATCAACGTCCCGTACACCATCGAAGAGCTCAATGCGGCCCAGATCGAACTTCTCAAGGCCAACGGCTTTACGGGGGAAAACGTCTACCTCCGCCCGATCGTCTACCTCGGATACGGCGTCATGGGCGTTTATCACAAAGAAGCCCCCGTCGAAGTAGCGGTTGCGGCGTGGGAATGGGGCGCATACCTCGGTGAAGAAGGGATGAAACGGGGTATCCGCCTGAAAATCTCTTCGTTCAGCCGCCCGAACAACAAATCGAACATGGGAAAAGCCAAAGCGGTCGGAAACTACCTCAACAGCCAGATGGCCAAATTCGAAGCGGTCGAAGCGGGCTACGACGAAGCGCTCCTGCTGGATGATGAAGGGTACGTTGCCGAAGCGAGCGGTGCGGCGTTCTTTATGATTAAAGACAGCGAGATCATCACTCCGCCCAACGACAACTCGCTCGCTTCGATCACCCAGAAAACGGTCATCGAACTGGCCGAATACCTCGGGTACAAAGTGACCCGCCGCCGCATCAGCCGCGAAGAGATCTACACCGCCGACGAAGCGTTCCTCACCGGGACCGCGGCGGAGCTCACCCCGGTGCGCGAAGTCGACGCACGGGTACTCGGCGCCGGCGGACGCGGACCCATTACCGAAAAACTTCAGAGCGGTTATTTCGACATCGTCTGCGGACGCAATGCCGATTTCGACCATTATTTGACGTACATTGACTAAATTTGGGTATAACTGCACCCATCCATTACAGATCAGAAGAGGACACTAGATGGCCAGCGACATGAACGACTACTTCAACAAGAAGAAAAACGAAAGCCAGCGGGGCGGAGGGTTTCAGACCCCAAAATCGCCGAAAATCGATTTCAATATGAACAGCCAGAAGGCGGGAATGCTCTGGCTGATCGGAGGATTCGTGCTGCTGCTGATCCTGGCCAAACCTTTCGTCATCATCAACGAAGGGGAGCGCGGCATCCTCTCGACCAACGGAAAATACGAAGCCCAGGCCCTTCTTCCGGGTCTGCACTTCATCATCCCCCTGATCCAGCAGGTCTACGTCGTCGACACCAAAGTCCGCATCATCAATTACGCGGATAAAATCGACCGTGCCTCGACCACCGGAGACGGGATTCTGGTCAAACCGGCCATTACCGTTCTGGACAAACGGGGGCTTCCCGTTTCAATCGAGCTGACGGTCCAGTACCGGCTCAATGCGCAGCTGGCCGCCCAGACGGTTTCGAACTGGGGCTTTAGCTGGGAAGACAAAATCATCGATCCGGTCGCCCGCGACATCGTCCGCAACGTGGTAGGGCAGTATGAAGCCGAAAACCTTCCCATCATGCGCAACACGATTGCGCAGAAGATCGAAAGCGGCATCCGCAGCAACGTCGGCCGCCAGAAAAACGGTCCCGCCGAGCTCGAATCGGTACAGCTGCGCGAAATCGTCCTTCCCCAAAAAGTCAAAGACCAGATCGAACGTGTCCAGGTCGCCAAACAGGAAGTCGAGCGGGCACAGCAGGAAGTCGAAAGAGCCAAACAAGAGGCGTTCAAAAAAGAGACTGAGGCACAGGGGGTCGCCAACGCCCTCACCATCGAAGCCCAGGCCCAGGCAAAAGCCAATCAGCTGATTGCCAATTCGATCACTCCGGGACTTCTCAAACTCGAGCAGATCAAGGTACAGGGAAAATTCAACGAGGCGCTCAAAGAGAACAAGGACGCGAAAATTTTTCTCACCCCCGGCGGCTCTACGCCCAACATCTGGGTTGACATGAAAAGCGACCATACCCAGAAGGTCTCTTCGAAATAACCGATCCCATCTCCCCTCTTCGGAGGGTTTGGCAGGGGTTCAGCCGTGGACTCTTCCCAAATACGAAAAAGGTTTCCGCATGAATCTCGATCATATCGACTGGCAAAAGTCCCCCCTCCTTCCCGTTATCGTCCAGGACTCGACGACCCTCGAAGTACTTATGATGGCTTACATGGACCGCGAAGCGCTCGAACTTTCCCTCTCGACGAGAACCGCCCACTACTACTCCCGCTCCAAACAGCGCCTGTGGAAAAAAGGGGAAAGCAGCGGCCATCTGCAGCACATCGAGCGTTTTTTGCTCGATTGCGACAATGACACCCTGCTCATCCAGGTGCGTCAGGAAGGGGTCGCCTGCCATACGGGGCGTAAATCGTGTTTCTTTACCGACATCGAAACGGGCAGCGTCATCTCCGAACCCCAGATTGACACCGCCGCAGCCTACGGAATCATCGACGAGCTCTACCACACGATTCTCAGCCGCAAAAATGCCGATCCATCAACCTCGTGGACGGCGAAGCTCCTCTCGAAAGGGGACAACGCGATCCTCAAAAAAGTGGTCGAGGAAGCGGGAGAATTCTCTTTTGCGATCAAAGACGGAAATGAGAGTGAAATTATTTACGAATGTGCCGATTTGGTCTATCACGTCCTGGTCGCGCTCGGACATAAAAATATCTCTCCCGACCGTATCAAACAAGAACTCGCACGCCGATTCGGGACAAGCGGGATCGCGGAGAAAAACTCAAGGCCTTCATGAAAACGTACATTCTCGATTTCATCGACCATCTTCTCGTTTACGACTATCTCCTCTTCGGAGCGGTCATACTCCTTTTCATCCTGATCCTCGGACTCGCCGTCTTTTTGCGCCATCACCTCGGGCTTGCCGTTTTTCTGGTGCTGGTGGCATTCGGGGTACTGACGGTCGGGAGCGCCGTGGGATACACGATGATGCACCGGTATCTCTTCAGTAACACCCTCGTCCTCTCGCAGGTCAAAGCACTCGAATTCACCGAAGCGCTGCTGGTCAAAGGGGAGATCCGCAACACCTCAAAACGGACGTTCGGCGAATGTACCGTAAGCGTCGGGGTACACAAAGTGAGCGGTAACCCTTATCTGGACCGGATCTATCCCAATATCCCTTTTCAAAAAGCCTCCCTGAAAGTGGAAGAGACGATCAAGCCCAATCAATCAGCCCCCTTTAAACTCTTTGTCGAACCTTTCCGATATACCAAAGAATACAATATCACGGCAAAGGCGGATTGCAAATGAGTCCCTTAACGAGCTGGCATTATCTACTAATCGTTATTTGCGGTGTGCTGTTTCTCGCGGGAACGGTGCTGGCATTGCGAAGCCGGTCAAAATTTTCCGTTTTTCTGACCGTCGTATTGGTCATCGGCTTCTTTGTGGCGATGCTTTGGCCCCTGATCAACGAAAGCGTTTACAAGGTACAGATTTCGAATCTGAGCGACGAGCGCTTTTACCAGTCCGAACAGATCCTTATCAAAGGGACGGTGCGCAACGTCGGAAACCATCCCGTCGGGCAGGTGAGCGCCGTCTTAAAGCTCTCAAACATCAAAGGCGGCACTCACGCCAAAGCCTCGCAGTTCAGCGAACCGAGCGCGTTCGAGCAGCTCTTTCAGGACGACGATCCCGAATTCAAACGCCAGAACGTCTTCTCGCGGCACGTCATTGCCGAGAGCCTCAACCCCGGTGCCTCCAAAACCTTCAGGCTCCTCGTCGATTATCCGAGCCATTTCGACAAAGCGTCGTTCGAAGTCGAAGCGCAGGTCGATTAGTATTTGAGCCCCCACGTTCGGAGTGCCGCATTCACGTTTTTGAGCTGGTCGTTTTTGTCCCGGCACCACATCGGGGCGACGAGGGTATCGTCATCGATCCCCGCACTGATCCGCTGGACGCTCACCTGTGCGGGTTTAAGCCGCAGCGCTTCGGAAAGCACTTCAAGATACAGCTCCTGCGAAATCGGCTCGAATTCCCCACGGGCATACTCGTTGGCCAAAGCGGTCCTCTTTACCACGTAGAGAGGATGGTATTTCACCGAATCGATCCCCAACGCATACGCTTCTTTGGCCGTTTCGAGCATCATCTCCTTCGTCTCCCCGGGCAGGCCGAAAATGAGATGCCCGCACACGTTGAGACCGTAGCTTTTGGCTTTTGTGATCGCTTCTTTGACATTGGCGCTGTCATGGCCCCGGTTAATCCGCTGCAGTGTCGCGTCGTAAATCGACTGGATTCCGAATTCGACCCAGATTTCGGTCCGTTTTGAAAGTTCGGCGAGATAGCGCATCGTTTCGTCGGTAATGCTGTCCGACCTTGTACCGATGCTCAACCCCACGACGTTCTCAAACGAAAGGGCCTTTTCGTAAAGCGCTCTAAGGGTTTCCAGAGGAGCGTAGGTATTCGTAAAACTCTGAAAATAGACGAGAAATTTTTCGGCACCGTTTTCTTCGCGGAGTTTTTTGGACAGGGTTTCGAACTGCCACTCCAGCTGACGAAGCTGCTGTTCCAAAAAAGGGTTTTCGGCGGAAGAGAGATTGAGAAAAAAGCCTTTCAGCGGGCGGGCGCGGTCAAGACTCGGACTGAACGAATCGTTCTCGCAGAAAGTACACCCCCCCTTGGCGACGGTTCCGTCGATGTTCGGACAGGTGAACCCCGAAATGGAAACGGGTACCTTGGAGACTTTGAAGCCGAATCGGCGGTGCAGATATTGCCCGAACGTAAAAATCTGCTCCCGCATCGGGCCTCTTAGATGATGTATTTGCCCGTGAAACAGGCGGTACAGTAATTCTCTTCCTTGCCGTTGACGCTATGCAGAAGGGCTTCGTTGCTCAGGTATCCGAGCGAATCGGCTTCGATAAAAGCGCAGATCTCCTCGATCGACATGTTCGCCGCGATCAGCTTCTCTTTGTCGGGAGTATCGACGCCGTAAAAACACGGATCGGTCGTCGGCGGGCTCGAAATCCGCATGTGGACTTCGCGCGCGCCGGCGGCTTTGAGCATCCGGACGATCTGGCGGCTCGTCGTGCCGCGGACGATCGAATCGTCGATAACGACAAGGCTTTTGCCCTTGATCAGGTGCTCGATCGGAGAGAGTTTCATTTTGACCTTCAGGTCTCGCATCTCCTGCGTCGGTTCGATAAACGTACGGCCGATGTAGTGGTTACGCATGATCGCCATCTCGAATGGGATACCGCTTTGCTGCGCGTAACCGATCGCGGCGGGAACACCGCCATCGGGAACGGGGACGATCATGTCAGCACCGATAGAAGGCTGCTCTTTGGCAAGTTCTTTCCCCATCGCTTTTCGCATTTCATAAACGTTTTGCTTGTAGACGTTCGAATCGGGACGTGCGAAATAGACGTATTCGAAGATACAGTGTTTCGGCGTCGCTTCGAAGACTTTGATCGACTGGGGGGCTTTCCCTTTTTCAAAAATCAGGAGCTCACCCGGTTCGACGTCACGGATATACTCCGCACCGATCAGGTCAAACGCACACGTCTCGGATGCGACGACGTACCCGTCGCCGACCCGCCCGAGACTCAAGGGGCGGAAACCGTGAGGATCGCGCATCGCAAACATTTTCGAGCGGCTGAGGAAGACCAGCGAATAGGCCCCTTCGATCTTTTTGACCGCATCGATGATCCGGTCGGTCAGATGGTGCTGATCGCTTTTGGCGATCAGGTGGATCAGGTTTTCGGTGTCCATGAAGGTCTGGAAAATCGCCCCTTTTTTGATCAGGGCGTCGCGCACCTCTTTGGCGTTGGTGAGGTTCCCGTTGTGAACGATCGACATCTCTCCGAGGTCGTAGCGGGCAAAGACAGGCTGTGCATCCAGGATCGAGTCGTCTCCGGCCGTAGAGTAGCGGGTATGGCCGATCGCCATGTGGCCCTTGAGCGTATTGAGTTTTTGGGTATCGAATACCTGCGTCACGAGGCCGCGGTCTTTGATCGTGTAGAGTTTTTCGCCGTCCCCGGTGCTGATACCGGCCGCTTCCTGGCCGCGGTGCTGGAGTGCATGAAGAGAGAAATAGGCCAGTTTAGAGGCTTCCGGATGGTCAAAAATACCGACGACGGCACATTTTTCGTTTAAGCTACGCACGCTGTTTCCTTATGCAAGTTCAAGACAGTCTTGGATCGAGTAAAGGCCGTTTGGTTTTCCGGCCAGCCATTTTGCCGCGCGAATCGCCCCCTTGGAGAAGGTGTTGCGGCTTGTCGCGGTATGGTGGAGTTCGACGAATTCCCCTTCATTGTAAAACCCGACCGTATGGCGTCCGACGATGTCTCCGCCGCGCAGCGCCATGACCGCGATCTCGTCTTTGGTCCGCTCGCCGATATTGCCGTTACGCCCGCTCACCCGCACCGCATCCAGATCGAGGTTCCGTGCGTCCGCCGCCGAATGGGCCAGCGTCAGCGCGGTACCGCTGGGAGCATCTTTCTTGTGGCGGTGGTGCTGTTCGACGATCTCGATGTCGAATCCCTCGAGGGTCTTGGCGGCGATGTGGACCAGTTTGTTCAGCAGCGCAACCCCCAGCGACATATTCGTCGCATAAAGGATCGGCATCGATTCGCTGGCCGTTTTGAGGAGATTCATTTGGTGGTTGTCCAGGCCGGTAGTCCCGATAACGAGAGGTCTGGGGTGTTTGATCGCCTGTTCAAGGAGAAGCTGCGTCGCTTCGGGAAGCGAAAAGTCGATGATGACGTCCGACCCTTTGAGAAGCGTCGCCATATCGTTGGTCACCAGGACCGACGGATCAATCGAAAAATTGAGTTCATTGCGGACGTATACCGCACCCAGTGAAATCTCTTTTTCGTGCCGCAAATCTTCGATCAGCAGCTTGCCGACACGCCCTCCCGCTCCGAAAACACCTGCTCTTACCATCTGTGTGATCCCTATTGTGCATTATTTCTAAGCGCATTTTACCGTTTTAGTGTTTAAAAAGGGCGTAAACGAAAACGCTCTTTCAATGATGGTCGACGTAAGCGATCGCCTGGAGCGCCGCCACCGCCCCGTCACCGGCCGCGCACACAACCTGCTTGGGAGCCTGTTCGCGCATGTCGCCCGCCGCAAAAAGCCCGGGAACCGACGTTTTCATGCTCAAATCGACCTTGACCTCGCCCCAAGGTGTCATGTCGCACAGAAAACTGCCGTCTTCTTGGATCAGTACCTGGTTGTTGACGTTGTACCCGACAAACGTAAAAACTCCCGGTACGTCGATATGACGTGTCGTTCCGTCCGCGAACGCGACCCGGATTCCGGTCACTCCCGACGTGTCGCCGACGACCTCTTCGGGAGTGGCGTTGAGGACCAGTTCGATGTTCTCGGTATGTTTCACCCGATCAATCGTACTCGGTGCAGCCCGAAACGTATCGCGGCGGTGGATCAGATAGACTTTCGCACAGATTTTTGCCAGGTAGAGTGCCTCTTCGAGTGCCGTATCGCCGCCCCCGATGACCGCCACTTCCTTACCTTTGTAAAAAAAGCCGTCGCAGGTGGCGCACGTACTCACCCCCCGTCCGAAAAACACGTCTTCGCCGACAAAACCCGCCCGCTTGGGGGTTGACCCCGTACAGACGATGACACTTTTGGCTTCGACGCTGCTTCCGTCCCCTTTGTGTACGGTAAAAATCCCCCCGGCACCGCGCGACACGCGTACCACTTCGGCCATTTCATGTTTCAAACCGAATTTCTGGCATTGCTCGGGCCAGGGGATCATCAGGTCCATCCCGCTGATGTGCCCCGTAACACCGGGATAATTCTCAATCTCCGAACTCATGGTAATCTGACCGCCGGGCATCCCTTTTTCAAACATCGTAACGTCCGCGAGCCCTCCGCGCGTAGTATAAAGCCCAGCCGTCAAACCGGCCGGTCCTCCTCCGATAATTGCACAATCTAGCATCTGCCGTCTCCTGACTTGTTATGGTAGGAGCTTATCATACCCTGTTGTAGATAAACCAGCTCTTTTCGAACTAAACATACGGGATAAAAAAATTATAATTTAAATTACTATAATTAATACGTTGCAGGCGAAAATAACGAATAGCGTAAAAGAAGAGAAAAAGAGGTTGCCGCCGAGGCTCCGGCGGCGGAAAGGGGGTGATTAAAGAAGTGCGTTGAGTTTGTCCGCGAACGCCTGTTTCGACGCGGCACCGACCATTTGCTCGACCACTTCCCCGTTTTTGAAGAAAAGGATGGTCGGGATAGAACGGATACCGTATTTAACGGCGATATCCTGCTCTTCATCGGTGTTCACTTTACAGATTTTGGCTTTGCCGTCGT
This sequence comes from Campylobacterota bacterium, assembly GCA_040752835.1. Lineage (NCBI taxonomy): Bacteria > Pseudomonadati > Campylobacterota > Campylobacterota bacterium. The sequence goes on from JBFMGG010000004.1 coordinate 52,286, forward strand.
AGTCGGCCGCCAGTTCTTCGATAACCGGAGCGATCATACGGCATGGTCCGCACCAAGGAGCCCAGAAATCGACCAATGCGACACCCTCTTTTGTTACTTCATCAAAGTTTGAAACTGTCAATTCAATGTATTTACCCATTGTTTTTCCTTGAGTTGCGAATGTTTATGGGGTCATTATAACGCCCCAATCTTTAAAATGTCTTATTACATAATGATCACATTTTTTCTCAGGATCGCTCCGAAATATCTTAAGGATTTTTTGGAGATAATCAATAAAACAGAATTTTCAAGAAAGGTACCGGATCAATACATGAAGCGAAAGGGGTGGGTAATCGGTTGGATGGTTGCGGGAGTGCTGTTGCAAGCGGCCGAACCGATTGTACCGATTCCCCGTTCCGTTTCGTACGATCCGGACAAAGCCGCCCTCGGCGAAAAACTTTTCGCCGATCCCATCCTTTCCAAAGACCGCACCGTCGCCTGCATTTCCTGCCACGACGTCTTCTCGAGCGGCGCCGACGGCAAAAAAATTTCGACCGGCATTCGCAATCTACAGGGGACCATGAACGCACCGACGGTATTCAACGCCGCGTTTAACTTCGTCCAATTCTGGAACGGCCGGGCCAAAACGCTCAGCGAGCAGGCACTGGGGCCAATCCACAACCCGGTCGAAATGGGTCTTCCCCTCTCCGAAGCGGCTCGCCGGCTACAGTCGCACCCCGAGTACGCCAAAGCGTTTGCCGCCCTCACGGGACGCGCGACCCTCACCCCCGACGACATCGCCGTCATGATCGCCGAGTACGAAAAAACCCTGATAACCCCCAACGCCAAATTCGACCGCTACCTTCGGGGTGAAATACGCCTTTCTCCTCTGGAAGCCAAGGGGTACACACTGTTTAAAACCCTCGGCTGCGTCTCGTGCCACAACGGCGTCAACATCGGCGGAAACTCTTTCCAGAAAATGGGGGCCATCATCGCCATCCCCTACGATGCGAGAACCTCCGACCGCTATGCCCTGACCAAGCGTCCGATCGATAAAAACGTCTACAAGGTTCCGACGCTGCGCAACATCGCGCGTACCGCTCCCTATTTCCACGACGGAAGCGCCGCGACCCTCAGCGAAGCGATCGCACGGATGTCGTACCACAACCTGGGAATGACCCTCACTCCCGCGGAGATTCGCGCTCTGGTCGCTTTTTTGCAGACCCTAAACGGGGAACTCCCCTCAAAAACGGCCCGCCGATGAAACTCTCGCTCAAACTGATCCTCACCGTCATCCTGGGCGTCAGCGCGCTCAGCGCCCTATTTTTGTTCAAATCGTTTTCCAACCGTTATTTCGTCCACCGCAACGCGATCGAGCTCTCCTTCAAAGAGATCGAAACGGCCCACAAACGCCTCGATTACCAGATCCTCCATAACACTTTTTTTCTCTACACCAATCAAGACGACGTCAATCAAAAAATCACTTTGATCGGCGTCAAAATCGATGTCCTGCTGCACAATCCCCATATCGCCGACGGCCATCCCGCAACCCTCGAAGAGCTCAGAAACCATGCCGAAGCGTTCGATGCGAAAGTACGTGCAATCTACGATTTTCAAACCGTCAACACCGTCATCAAAAATTCGACTGCCGCGATTTTGGCCCTGCAAAACCGCCTTTTCGCCCTTAAAGCCGCTAACGCGGCGGAACAGGAACTCTTTCGCGAAATCAGCCGTATCAGCGGAGCCATTCTCCTCGCAAAAAACGGGATGGACGCGCAGCTGATCGCCTCGCTGAACGCTTCGATCACCTCTTTATCGAAAAATCGCCTGAACGATCCGCTGAAAAATGACCTTCTTGAGCGTTCTATCGCCCATTTCAGGGTCATCGAGGAGTATTTTCCCCGCTACGTCCGCCATCTCGAGGAGATCAACGATCCCCAAGTCATCCGCTCCCTCCACCGCAGCAATGAAACGTTCCTGAACGAGTCGGACAGCGAACTGCGACTGATCAACTATTTTTCCTATCTGCTGGTCGCATTGTTCATCATCAGCATCGGGCTGATCACCTTTTTTCTCATCCGCAGCGAAAAGGAGGCACGCCGCGATCCACTGACCCGCCTGCGCAACCGCAAAGCCTACGAAGAGAAAATACGCCACGCGTCCCGTAAACTGTCTCTCATCCTGATCAACATCAACAAATTCAAGCATTACAACGATTTTTACGGCGTTCAGGAAGGGGACCGTCTGCTGATCGAAACGGCGCGGCGGATCAAAACGATGGGATTTGCCGGAAACCATGTTTCCTACTACCGCCTTGGGGCCGACGATTTCGGTATCCTTTTCGAAGAAAGTCCCCTTCTTTCCCTCGAAGAAGCGGCAAAAAGCGTGCTGCATCTGTTTCCGCGCGAGCCGATCGTCATCGACGGGGAAGTCCGCACCCCTTCGATCACCGTCGCGGCATCGAACATAGCGCCCCTTCTCGAAAACGCCGATATGGCGCTCAAAAGCAAACAGCAGCACAACCCCATCTTCTATCACGAAGGGCTCAATCTTCGCCAGGTGATCGAAGAGAACGTCACCAAAGCCAAAGAACTTCGTGAAGCGCTCGAAGAAGACCGGGTCATCCCCTATTTTCAACCGATCGTCGCTCTCTCATCGGGGATGGCGGCGAAACACGAAGTGTTGGCGCGCATCGTCATGAAAGACGGCGAGGTCCGCTCCATCTATCCCTATTTGCACGTCGCCAAGGAATCGCGGCTTTACAACCCCCTTTCGCGTATCATTATTTCCAAAAGCTTCGCGATCATCGCCTCCCGTACAGGGAATTTTTCGATCAATCTCTCGATCGACGATATCGAAAACAATGAAACGGTTGAACTCATCACGCAACTGCTGGAAAAGCATGAAGGGATCGGGAAAAGAATTATTTTCGAAATCCTGGAGAGCGAGGCGATCGAGCGATACGAAGGGACGCTTGAATTCATCGCCCATGTACGCCGCTACGGGTGCCGGATCGCGATCGACGATTTCGGAAGCGGCTATTCTAATTTTGCCCGCATCCTCAATCTTGCCGTCGATATTATCAAAATCGACGGCTCACTGATCCGCCATCTCGACAACGATTCCAAAGCGGTCACGATCGTTCAGACGATCGTCAACTTTACCCGTGCCGCATCCATCGAAACGGTGGCCGAATTCGTCCATAACGAAGCGGTGGCGCAGATCGTCCGATCCCTCGGGATCGATGCGGCCCAGGGATTTTATTTTTACGAACCTTCTCCTCTTCCGCTCAGCCCAGAGTGATATTTTCGATCCATTCGATACCCTCTTCCCAAACGATCAATGCGTCGACGCAGTAATCGAGGTTCAGCCTTTTTTGCTGCAGGTACGACTGTATCGCGCGGTTCAGTTTGGACAGTTTCGCGGGAGTGATATTGTGAACCGCCTGTTCGTAGGAACGGGCGCTTTTCACTTCGACGAAGCGAAGCACGTTCCCCTGTATCGCAATAATGTCGATTTCGCCGAAGCGGTTGTAGACGTTGCGATCAATAATCCGCAGCCCCCTGCTGCGGAGATAGTCGCACCCGCGCTCTTCGGCCGCATTGCCTATCGCGCGGGTATGCACGGGTTACTCCAGGTAGTCGGGCTTGAGGACCTCGACTTTGACCGATTTGAACCGTGCGGTACGGATCAGTTCGTCGCATTCGTCTCCGAACAGAAAATTGATCCGGCTCTTCGCATGGTGAAACGTGGTGAACATCGTCCCTTTTTTGATCGTCGTGCTCACTTTGACCCGTAACGGCGCGCTTTGTCCGTACTCGCTCCGCAAAACCACGAAATCTTTGTATTCGAAAAAATCGGCATCATCGACACTGACGAGGAGGATATCCTCGTCGTGCGAACGGTGAAGTTTTTCGCACATATTCGTCTGTGCGGCGTTATTGTAATGGACAAGCACCCGCCCCGTCGTCAGATAATATCCTTCGTGCCCTTGACGTTCCAGGAGTTCTTGTACCTGTCCGCGCGGTTCGTATTGTTTGTAACGGAACGAACCCAGCTCGTCCTTGGTCCGGAACGCGTCGATATGAAGCACCGGCAGATCTTCTTCCTGTACCGGCCATTGCAGGCCGCTTAAGCGCGCGGCTTCGAGTTTTTCGTAACTTGCCCCACCGAAACGCAACGGTGCATCGACCCGGACACGTTCCCATACGTCACGCGGGCTGTTGACTCCCAGATCGGTGCCGTAGCGTTTAGAGATTTCGGCGATTACTTCCCAGTCATCGGGCATCGTGACGTTGACCAGCGGTTGCGAAAGGTGCAGGCGGCGCTCGGCATTGACATAGACGCCCGTCTTCTCATAAGCGCTCTTGACGCCGAAAACGATATCGGCGAATTTGGTGATCTCGTTGTCGAACAACTCGTTGACGATCAGAAGTTCCAGATTCCCGAGGGCCGAGTGGATCTTGTTCTGGTTGGGGTGAATGTGGGCGATGTCTTCGCTGATGTTGAACAGGGCTTTGATTTCACCCCGCCCCATCGCGTCGATCAGGTCGGGAGTCATCATCCCGACTTCCTTGGGAGGCTGATAGTCCGGGGCGTAATAAGGAAGCATTCCCACGTCGCACGTTCCCTGCACGTTATTCTGTCCGCGCAACGGCATCAGTCCGGCTCCCCGTTTTCCGATATTTCCGGTGAGCATCGCCAGATGAGTGATTGCCATCACCGCATACGATCCGTCCAGATGCTCGGTGATTCCGAGTCCCCAGAAAAAAAGGCTTTTACGGGTCGCGTATTTGCGTGCGACCGTACGTACCTCATCGGCAAGCGGTTCATAACCGGGAAGCTGCAAGAAGAAATCGGGATTCGCGTACGGATCGGAGAGGATGGCGTTTTTGTACTCCTCATACCCTTTGGTCCGTGTGTTGACGAACTCCGTATTGACGAGATTTTCGCTGATGATGACGTATGCGAGCATGTTCAGCACCATCAGGTTGGCTTCATAAGGGATGCTCAGGTGCTCGCTTGCCGATTTCGAGAGCTGGATGCGGCGGACGTCGAGAACGGCCAGTTCCACCCCTTTGTTCTTGATGACGTCAAGCATCCGGTTGGCCACGATCGGATGCCCCTCGGTCGTATTGGTCCCCATCGCTACCATATACTCGGTCTCGTAGATGTCGTCAAACGGGTTGGTTGCCGCACCCTCCCCGATCGTGGTGCGCATCCCTTTCAGCGACGGGGAGTGGCAGACACGGGCACAATTGTCCACGTGCGGCGAACCGACGACGTGACGGGTGAAATGCTGGAAAAGGTATGAGCTCTCGCAGCTCGTCCGCGCCCCTCCGATCGCTGCGAACGCGTGCGAACCGTACTGATCGGTAATGGCCCGCAGTTTCCGAGCGGCCAGCTCATAGGCGCTGTTGTAGCTGATTTCGTACCATTCTGTCCCGACGGGCTCGAGATAATCCATATCCAGATCGGCAAACAGCGCGGCGTTTTTGGCGAGGAATGATTTGCGCACGCGTGCGTTCCGCAGCCGCTTTGAATGGGTCATGAAATCCCAGCCCTGTTTCCCTTTGATGCAAAGTCTTCCCTGGGAAACCGTCCCCTCTTCCTTGGCAAAAATCTTCCGGACCTTGTTGTCTTCGACCTCAGCGGAAATATCGCATCCCACACCGCAATAGGTACATACGCTGTCTATGACCATCGGATTCTTCTCCGCTTTAGCAGGCTTAGGCGCCCTTTTTAAAATTTGTGAAGTGTACTATTTTGTCTCTTAAGGGTTGCGGAAGCATCGAGACAATTCGTATCATTAAGTAAAACCTAAAAGGAAAGGCATAACGGTGTTTTCGTCGCCCGATGGCGCGTGCGATCCGTTCCACCCCTTCTGCGGTCGGCATGAAAAACGGCATTTTAAAGCGATTTTTCTGCGTCATTTCCGAATCGATGAAACCGGGCATAATCGTCATTACCCTGATGCCGTGCGGTGCAAGCTGATAATGCAACCCTTCCGCATAGGCATTCAGCGCCCGCTTGGAGCTGCTATACGCAATCGACGTCGGCATCGTGAACAACGAAGCCAAAGAGGAGATAAAGACGATTTCCCCCCCTTTTTGCTCGATCAGTTTCGGGATTATCGGTTCGAGCAAGGCGTGGACGCTCAGGAAATTGGTCGCGAACAGCCGCTCGAAATCCTCAAACGGCGTCACCCCGCCCAAGTGCCCGACCGATACCCCGGCATTGAGGATGATCCGATCGATCCGCTCCCGCGACAGGATTTCCCCGATCCGGCGCATCCGTTCAAAATCGGTCACGTCGGCTTCGATCGTCTCTACCTCCGCTCCGGCAGCACGGCACCGCTGCGCAACCGCCGCAAGCCGCTCGGCACGGCGGGCGATCAGCACCAGCGCATGCCCCTCTTGCGCATAATGGAGCGCCAGCGCTTCCCCCAGCCCGCTGCTGGCCCCCGTGATCACTATCCGCATCGCTACTCCCGCAAGGTAATTGTCGATATAATTATACCCATGAATGAAACACTGCACATCGGGGAACTCAATACCCTCGTTATCGACCGTTCAACGGTCCCCGGACTTTTTTTACGCGCGCTGGACGGCAGCGACATCCTCCTTCCCAACCAGTACGTGACGGAGTCGATGCACGTCGGAGACACCATCGACGTTTTCGTCTACACCGACAGCGAAGACCGTCCCGTCGCCACGACGCTCTCCCCCAAAGCGATGCTGGGGGAAATCGCCTTTTTGGAGGTTGTCGATACGGCCCCGATCGGGGCTTTCGTCGACTGGGGGCTCATGAAGGATCTCTTCGTCCCCAAAGCGCTCCAGAAACGCCCGTTTACCGTCGGTGAAAAACGGCTGGTGCGGGTTATCCGTGATGAACAGACCGGGCGGCTGGTGGGAACCGAAAAAATCACCGGCGGCCTTGAGACTCCACCGAGGGATTTTTACCCCAACACCCCGGTCACTTTCATGATCATCGCAAAAACACCGCTGGGCTACAAGGCCATTGTCGACCACCGCTATGAGGGGATGATCTACGCCAACGAGATTTTCGAAGAGGTGCGGGTCGGACAGATCAAGCACGGTTTCGTCAAACAACTGCGGAGCGACGGTAAGCTCGACCTCTCGCTGCAAATGACCGGTAAGGCCAAAGCCTCCGGTGCGGCGGAGAAGGTGTATACGATGCTGCAAGCCAACGGCGGCATGCTCCCCTACAACTCCAAAACCGATCCCGAGCTGATCCAAAAAGCGTTCGGCCTGAGCAAGAAAAATTTCAAAGCGGCACTCACGCAGCTCGTCGCCGATCAAAAAATCATGGTCAAGGAGAACGGTATCTATGGGATTTAAACCACGCCGACGCAATCCGATCGTCCAGCTCAGACCCCGCCAGATCAGCTACGAAGAAGGTGGACGCCACATCACGCTTCTCTCGCTCAACCGTGACACGATGGAGATCGAAGTCGAAATCAAAGAGGGGAACGTGAGCACTGTCGTCTCCGACTTCCCTTTCGCCCATCTTCCCAAAAAGATCAAGAAAGAGATCAACCCGCTATAATTCGCTTACGCAATTCAGAAAGGAACTTCATGTCACAATTCGCCAATGTCACCATCGACAAAAATGCCAACGTCTATTTCGACGGCAAAGTCACCAGCCGTACCGTCCGTTTCGACGACGGAAGTGTCAAAACGCTCGGCATCATGCTCCCGGGAGAGTACACGTTCAACACCGGCGATAAAGAGATCATGGAGATCATGACCGGAGAGATGGAGGTTCAGCTTCCCGGTTCGGACGCTTGGATTTCAGTCAAAGGACCGCAAAGCTTCGAAGTCCCCGCCAACAGCGCATTCCACCTCAAAGTGGCAACCATCAGCGACTACTGCTGCAGTTTCGTCAAATAACCAAAGCCGCCCGAACGGGCCGCTTTTACCCCCGGTTCACCGTTTCAGGATCACTTCCAGCGCCTGATGCAGCGCGTGCGTCGTCGTACGGGTCTCCAGCAGGTGATTGATATGGATTTTTTCGGCCTGTTCTTTCATCGACGCCGAAACCGTATCGACCAGCAGCACGATATCGACTTCATCGGCGTTCCCCATCATCCGCAAGACCTTGATCACCGATTTGAAATCGGCTTTCTGATCGATAAAAATATAGTCCGGAAGCTCTTTTTTGATTCGTGCCACCGCTTTTTCCGCCTCCAGCGTCATCGTCACATCCGAATGTTTGTCGGAGGAGAGAATCGCTTTTTTAATCCGATGCGCATGATGTTCCTCGCATCCCAGATAGACGATGCTGCGCCGCTGCAGCGATTCAAGATGCGGAATCAAATCGAACAGTGCCCGGTTTTCGTCTGAAAGCTTGTCGGTATTCAGCGAGTTGAGATAATATCTCAGATACGTGAGGCTCGAGAGCTGCCCGGTAATATTGGAACGCCGGAAATACTCACGGATCGCTTTTGAGGCGCGGGCTTTTTTTCCAGAGGGTGAGGTCGAATGAATAAGCCAGCTTGTCAAGCAAACGGGTAATCTTTTCTTCGAAACGCCTCGCCTGAACCACGTATTTGGAGCGGAAACTCTCTTCGTTCTCGGTAATGATCATGTCGATAAACTGCGCCAGACGAAAATTCTCCTCTTCCAATTCGCGCTTGAGATGGATGGCATCGACCGCTTTGGAACGTACGCTCGTCATTTTGGCAACCGCGATGGGGTATTTCTCGGAGGTTTCGGGAAGCTTTTTGAGAATATTTTCAAGCTTCGCCATCGCCCCCTCGGCCACGGCGATATTGATGTCGTGTTTGGCGATTGCTTCCTTGTTGGATTCAAGTTTGTGCTGCGCTTTTTGAAACTCGTCGTTGCGGTTCAAAAAGAGTTCGTAAAACGCTTTTTTGATGTGTCTCGAACGCTGCGTGAACCCGTCATAAATCTCGCTCAGGCGCATCAAATCGCGTGTGATTCCCGCAATTTCGGTATGTTTGAGGTCCAGATCCATGTCGACAAGGTTGTTGTAGGTGGTCATCAAAAACCGTCGCAGCTTTAAAAAATCGATTCCGTGAGGAACTTTTTCGTACGACGCGTACTGCGATATTTCATGATGGATGCCGCTGAAATACTCGTGGATAACGCTTTCGGTCGTAACCGCTTCTTGGAACTCCTCTGTGGCCACAGCGGTCTCTTTGCGGGTTTGCACCTGCCCGCTCTCGTCGCGTACGGCCCGTATTCCCACCGCATCACCGCCGCTTTCTTCGAAAGTGACCAAAATATCCGTTTCGGGGAGAACGTCGAGTTCTTCCCACTGGGCGATACGGAAAGGATAGACCTCTCCCGTACTCGTCACAACCGAGCCTTCTCCTTTGCTTTCATCGTAACGGAGCACTTTTCCCCTGTATTTCATTGCCATTCGTACCGTAAGGCTCCCGCTTCGCGTTATAGAATCTTATTATATCTTTTTGTAATAACTTTGTGATAGCGTTTTAGCGGCGTAGCTCGACATGCTCTTCGTCAATCCATCCTTCCCGTCCATACGCACTCCACCCTTTCTTGGTCGCAATCCCGCTGACTTTGTATGCATTTCCCCGCTTTGCGGTCGACGTAAAAACGGTTTTACTCCGGTACGGGCGGCATTCTCCGTTTCGGGTGCATACCTCGGCCCCCTCTTTGGCGACGAGCGTCACCGGTTCGATCGCCTGGATCTCCCCCTCGGGCATATCTGAAACGGCGGCGGCAGATCCAGCCTCCTTTTGCCGGTTCGGGGCGTCGTGTTTGCCGTCGATAATCTCCAGCAACAGCTTGCGCGCTTCGCGGTCTCCCTGTTTGGCCGCCTTGGACAACCACAGCATCGAGTGATCCAAATTTTTGGGCACACCGCGCCCCGAGGCGTACATCAGCGCCAGATTATACTGCGCGTCGACGTATCCTTGTAGCGCCGATTTTTCGTACCACGATGCCGCCCGCGTCTGATTGCGATCCACCGCGATCCCCCGTTCGTACATCACGCCGACCTCGAACTGGGCCGTCTTGTCTTCGCGCAGCGCATCGGTATAGATTTTCCAAAACGACTCCTGCACCTTTGCATTGGGGAGCGTGTTTTCGGCCGCCGACAATGTGACCAGCAAGGCCATAACGATTATTACCCCGATTTTCCCGTTCATCCGATTCCTTATTTAAAGTGTGTTGTAGGCGCGGTCTCCCGCGTCTCCAAGTCCGGGAATGATAAATTTATTCTCATCCAGTCCCAGGTCGATTTGGGCGATGTACATCTCGACGTCGCCGTGTTCGGATTCAACCCGTGCTATTCCCTCGGGCGAACCGATGACGTGAAGGGTGATGATTTTTTCGGCCCCTTTGGCCTTTACCGTCGCAATTGCGTCGCAAAGCGATCCCCCCGTAGCCACCATCGTATCGACCAGTATCACCGTTTTGCCGCCGCAATCTCTCAAACGGTCGTAATACAGACGGCTTTCATGGGTGCGTTCATCGCGCTTGATCCCCAAAAAGCCCGATTCTACGTTCGCCAACGTTTCGATAATCGCCTCGTGCATCGGCAATGCCGCCCGCAGAACCGAAACGACGACCAGCGAGGATTCGTCGATGAATTCCATTTGGGTCTCCCCTCTCCAGCTCCGGAGCGTTCTTGCCACCGTCGGCGTTTTCCTGAGCGCTTCGTTCAAAAGGATTTTTGTAATCTCCTTGATCGTATGGCGAAAAACGAGCGGCGTCAGACTGACATCGCGCAGCGTGTTGACCAGGGTCGTTAAAAGGGGGGATCGGGGGTTGGTGCACATCGGGTCTCTTTTGGTTCGATATGCGTAATTATAGTGAAATCGACGGGAGAAACGCACCTGCAATGCAGGGCGTATTATTTGTAGCGGTAAGTGATGCGCCCTTTGTCAAGGCTGTAAGGGGTCAACTCGATTTTCACCGTGTCACCGGGGAGAATTTTGATGTAGTGCATCCGCATTTTTCCAGCAATATGGCACAAAATCACATGCCCGTTCGCCAGTTCTACCCGAAACGTTGCGTTCGGTAGCGCCTCAATGATCTTTCCGTCTACTTCAATGACATCATCTTTTGCCATCTTATTTCCTTTACGCGATTGATAATATTTCAGCTCTACCGTTGATAACCGCAACCGTATGCTCATAATGGGAGCCTTTCAGCCCGTCCGTGCTGACTACATCCCATCCGTTAGAAAGAATCTTGGATGTCCCTTCCCTGTGACAGATCATCGGCTCGATGCAAAACACCATTCCGTTTTTGATCTTCGGACCCGCCTTGGGGTTGGGTCCATCAAGGTAATTGGGAATTTCCGGTTCTTCGTGGGGCTTTTTTCCGATCCCGTGTCCGCAAAATCCGCGCAAAGGGACGAATCCCCGCCCAAGGATGAATTTTTCGATCTCATGTGAGAGCTCTTTAAACCGCATCCCTTCACGGATGACGTCGATGGCGTGGTAAAGAGAATCTTTTGCGCACGCGATCAACGCTTCGTCTTCTTTGCTGATGGTTCCGACACCGACCGAAACGGCACCGTCTCCGAAGTATCCCCCTTTTTGGGTCCCCACGTCAAATCCTACAATGTCCCCTTCTTTGAGGGCATAGTCGGTGGGTATTCCGTGGATGATCACTTCGTTGACAGAGATGCAGACGGCATTGGGGAAACCGTAAAGGCCCTTGAAAGAGGGGGTGGCGCCTTGGCTGCGGATATACTCCTCCGCCATGGCATCCAGTTCTTTCAGGGTGACTCCGGGTTTGGTATGTTGGGCCAAAAGTTCCAAAGTCGCGCCGACGATTTGGTTCGCCGCACGCAATTTTATGAGTTCGTCGTTTTTTCGCAGCGCAATCGCCATGCTTAGAGGCCAACCGCGCTGAGGGTCTGGTAACGGCTCATGTAGATCTGCGCTTCGATGCGACGCATCGTATCGAGTGCGACCTGGACGACGATCAAGACCGCCGTACCGCCGAAAAAGAACGGTACACCCGCCCCTTTGAGGATGACCCACGGCAGTGTTGCCACAAGACCGAGGTAGATCGCCCCCGTAAAGGTGAGACGGCTCGCCGTTTCGTTCAGGAATTCTTTGGTCGATTCACCCGGACGGACACCCGGAATGAATCCTCCCTGGCGTTTCAGGTTCTCGGAAATGTCTTTGGCGTTGAACACGATCGACGCGTAGAAGAACGCAAAGAAAACGACAAACAAGAACTGCAGGAAGTTAAAGAAATAGTGATTCGGGTTCAGAAGATCCGCGATCCCCTGCACCGTCGGGTTTGTACTGCTCGAGAGCACGGTCATCGGGAACATCAGGATCGCCGAAGCGAAAATGACGGGGATGACCCCCGAAAGGTTTACTTTGACGGGAATGTAGTTCATTACCCGTTTGTTCTGGTGAGCCATCATCGTCTTTTTCGCGTACGTCACCGGAATGCGGCGTTCGCCGAGTTCAACGTAAATGATCACAAGGACCGTCGCAAAAATCAGCGCGATGATCAGCAAGAGTGTCAGGAAGCTCATCGCCCCCGTATTCACCATGGTCACGGCCTGGCCGATCCCGCTGGGAATCGCCGAAACGATACCCGCGAAAATGATCAGCGAAACACCGTTTCCGATTCCGTTTTGGGTAATCTGCTCACCAATCCACATCAGCAGCATCGTCCCCGCCAGCATCGAAACCGTCGCGAGAATCATGAACGTCGTATGATCGACGAGAATAGCGCTGCTACCGTCTTTGCCGGTCATGCTTTGCAATCCGATGCTCACCCCGATCGCCTGAACGATCGTAATCGCAATCGTCGCATAACGGATGATCTGCATGTATTTCACCATACCGTCACGCTCTTTTTTCATTTGAGCCAGGTTCGGGAAAGTTGCAGCCAACAGTTCCATGATAATCGAAGCGGTGATGTAGGGCATAATGCCAAGGGAGATGATGGAGAGGCGTTCGACGGCATTTCCGCTGAACATGTTAAAGAGACCCAACGCGTCAGCCTGATGCTCGTCGAAAAACGATGCAATGACCGCTGTGTCAACACCCGGAACCGGCACATAGGCCAGTAACCGGAAAATGAAGAGAAAACCGATCGTTATCAAGATCTTGTTTACAAGTTGTTGGTTCATTATTTACCAGTTGTTGTAACGTTTTCGTCTTTGATTTTAGATGCCAGGTCTTTCGCGCTTGCACCGACAAGTTTGACGCTCGTGACCGATTTTTTCATGCGGTGTACGCCGCGGATCGTTTCCATCGTGATCTCTGCGAGTTCGGCTACTTCTTTCACTTTCTCGACATTGATGACGTAAGGTTTGACGATTTTAGACGTAAACCCGATTTTTGGCAAACGGCGTGCTAGAGGCTGCTGTCCACCCTCAAAGTTACGTTTTTCATTGTAACCTTTACGCGCTTTTTGACCTTTGTGACCTTTACCGGCCGTTTTACCGTTTCCGCTGCCCTGGCCACGTCCGATACGTTTTTTGCTGTGGGTAGAACCCGCAGCAGGTGTAAGATTTTCGAGTGCCATTACTTACCCTTTGATACGTGAAAGCGCATCAATCGTTGCGCGTACCACGGTGTTTGGATTGTTGGAGCCCAGAGACTTCGTAAGAATGTCCTGGATCCCTGCAAGCTCGAGTACCGGACGGGTCGCGCCACCGGCGATAACCCCTGTACCTTCAGATGCCGGTTTGAGCAAAATGCGGCTTGCATTGTATTTTACTTCGATATCGTGAGCGATAGTCGTCCCTTTGATCTTGACTTCCGTCAGATTTTTGAACGCTTCGTCTACCGCTTTACGGATCGCATCGGGAACCTCTTTGGCTTTACCGACTCCGTAGCCGACGGTACCTTTTTTGTTACCGACAACGACAAGAGCGGTAAAACGGAAACGACGTCCACCTTTTACAACTTTTGTTACACGACCGATGTTTACGATCGATTCTTCAAATTCTTCTCTGTTAATCGCTTGCATCATCAGCCCTTAAAACTTGATTTCGTTTGCGCGAAGCGATTCGGCAAACGCTTTGACCACACCGTGGTACAAGAAACCGTTACGGTCGAACGTAATCTCGTTGATTCCGGCGTCTTTGAGGGTTTTAGCAAACGCTGCGGCCGCTTTTTCGGCGCCTTCTTTGTTTGCACGGAGACCCAAAGTTTTTGAATGTACGCTGGCCAGCGTTACACCCTGCTCATCGTTGATCGCTTGCGCACTGATGTAGCGGTTTGAGCGGAATACGGAAACACGTGGAAGTGTTGCGCATCCTGCGATTTTAGAGCGGATGCGGCGTTTGCGCTGTACGCGTTTTGCCGCTTTGATTTTAAGTATTTTACCTGTCATTTCATCGCCCCTTATTTCTTAGATGTCTTACCGGCTTTACGCAGGATAGTCTCATCAGCATATTTAACACCTTTACCTTTGTAAGGCTCAGGCGGACGGAATGAACGGATTTCAGCAGCGATCTGACCTACTTGCTGTTTGTCGGCGCCCTTGACGCTGATAACGTTTTTATCCACTGCGATCGTGATGCCCGCAGGAATATCGTAGTTGATATCGTGGCTGAAGCCCAGTTGCAGGTTCAAAACGTTTCCGTTGACGGCAGCACGGTAACCGACCCCGTTGATCTCGAGTTTTTTCTCGAATCCGGCAGTCAAACCGGTAACGATGTTCGCCGCAAGCGCGCGATAGGTTCCCCAGTATGCGCGGTCCTGACGATGGTCAGAGTTGGTGCTGAAAGAGAGCGCGTTGTCTTCGAGTTTTACGCCGCAGTTGCCGCGTGTGTCGAGAACTTGCGTAACGTTCCCTTTTGCAAAAGTAATGACGGTACCGTCAATGCTTACTTTGACATCATTTGGGATAGAAATAGGATTTTTACCAATACGTGACATCTTATCTCCTTACCAAATCGTACAAAGGACTTCGCCGCCGACGCCAAGCTCATACGCTTTATCGTTAGGAAGTACCCCTTTTGAACTGCTGACGATGATCGTACCGTAACCGTTTTTGAAACGTTTCAATTCGTCTTTGCCTTTGTAAATACGGCGTCCCGGTTTAGAGACACGTTTTACTTCATTGATAACCGTGCGACCTTTTTCATCGTATTTGAGTACGACGTTGATCGTCTTTTTCACGCCGTCTTCGACAACGTTGAAGCTCTCGATGTAGCCTTTGTCTGCCAGAATGGCAACTACCGCTTCTACAACTTTGGAATGTACCAATGTCGTAGAATCCAAACGACGCATCGCCGCGTTACGGATACGTGTCAACGAATCCGCGATCAAATCATTAATCATTTTTTTTCCTTATCTAATCATTAGGAGTATCAAGCCGGAATTACCAGCTTGACTTTCTAACGCCTGGGATCAACCCTTCGTTTGCCATTTTACGGAAGCAAACGCGACAAATTCCGAAATCGCTGATAACAGAGTGCGGACGACCGCAGATCTGGCAGCGTGTGTAAGCGCGAACCGCAAATTTAGGTGTGCGTTTCGCCTTAGCGATCATTGACTTTTTAGCCATTATTCTCTCCCTTTAGCAAACGGCATGCCGAGCATTTCAAGAAGTTTGAAAGCGTCTTTGTCGTTTGTCGCAGTTGTCACGACGGTGATGTTCATCCCGTGGATCTGCATGATGTCATCGTAATTTACTTCCGGGAAAATCAACTGCTCGGTAATACCGAAGTTGTAGTTTCCGCGACCGTCAAAGCCGTTGCGTGGGATACCACGGAAGTCTTTAACACGGGGAAGTGATACAGAGATCAGTTTGTCCATGAAATCGTACATCTGGGCACCGCGGAGCGTTACTTTGACACCGACCGGCATCCCTTCACGCACTTTGAATCCCGCAACCGATTTACGCGCATTGACGACCATCGCACGCTGTCCGGCGATGTTGCTGATCGTGTCCTGGATATTCTGGATCAGTTTGTTATCTTTCATCGCGAAACCGCATCCGACAGAGATAACCACTTTTTCCAGCGCAGGAACCTGCATTACGTTTGCAATCCCGAGATTGCTTTGAAGCTCAGGCTTAAGAGCCAGATATTTATCTTTCAAACGTGCCATGATTACGCCTCTACTTTGCGGACATTCGATGCATCGATCGGCATCTCTTTGCTGATAAATCCGCCTTGTGGATTTTGTTCGCTGGGTTTAACCGTTTTCTTAGCGACACGGACACCCTTGACGATCACTTTGTTTTTCTTAGGCATTACCTGAAGCACTTCGGCTTTCGTACCTTTGTCGTCACCGGCGATCACTTCGACAGTGTCGCCTTTTTTGAATTTAAATTTTGCCATCATACAACCTCCGGAGCCAAAGAAACGATTTTCATGAAACCGGCGTAACGTACTTCACGGCTTACCGGTCCGAAAATACGTGTCCCGACTGGCTCACGTTTTTTATCCAGGATAACTGCGGCATTTTCGTCGAAACGGATCAGAGAACCGTTTTCACGGTGAACCTCTTTTTTCGTACGGACGACAACCGCGGTTACTACCTGACCTCTTTTGATCTTACCGGTAGGAGCCGCTTTTTTGACCGATGCGATGATAACATCGCCGACAGTCGCATAACGGCGTTTTGAACCGCCAAGAACCTTGATACACATGAGCTCTTTAGCCCCTGTGTTATCCGCTACAACAAGACGGGTAAAACTCTGGATCATGCTTCTACCCCTTTAACAAGAGTTTTGAAACGGAATGATTTGCTTTTCGAGAGCGGACGGCACTCGATCGCAACGACTTCGTCACCAACGTTAAGCTGGTTGTTTTCGTCGTGAATCATGTATTTTTTGAAACGTTTTACCGTTTTGTGGTAGCGTGGGTGCATTACGCGGCGTTCAACAACGATAGTCGCTGTTTTGTCACCCGCTTTTTTGACTACGATACCTTGAATTTCACGTTTATGTGTCATAGCTTGGCCCTTACTTCACCGCGCTGAGCGCAGTGTTGATGCGTGCAATGTCTTTTTTCGCAGCACGAAGTTCGCTCGTGTTGGTCAATTGCATCATTTTTTGCTTGATTTTCAAAGTAAAGAGCTCAATTTTTTTCTCTTTGAGCATCCCTTGAAGTTCAACAGCTGTTTTACCGTTCAAATCAGTATACTTCATTGCTCATCTCCGCTGTAACAATTTTTGTTTTGAATGGGAGTTTCTGCATTGCAAGCGCCAACGCTTCACGCGCCAGACCCTCTTCAACGCCGCCCATTTCAAAAATGATACGACCCGGTTCGATGTTCATGACCCACTGATCGACGCCACCTTTACCTTTACCCATCCGCACTTCGAGTGGTTTGGCAGTAAGAGGTTTCGCAGGGAAAACGCGAATCCAGATTTTACCGTTACGTTTGATGTGACGGGTAGCCGCGATACGAGCCGCTTCGATTTGACGGGAGTTGATACGTCCCGCTTCCGTTGCTTTGAAACCGATGGTTCCGAAGTCAAGTTTATTTCCGCGAGTAGCGTAACCGCGGTTACGCCCTTTCATTTGTTTACGATATTTCGTACGTTTAGGCATCAACATGATTATTTAGCCTTTCTGCGGGGACGGCGCTGTTCACCTTCGCCACGCTCTTCTTTAGATTCTTTTGCTTCTGGCTGAATCCCTTTGGTGAGAACCTCACCTTTGAAGATCCATACTTTGATACCGATTACACCGTATGTGGTGTGGGCTTCTGCGAAACCGTAATCGATTTTTGCACGGAGAGTATGAAGAGGTACGCGACCTTCAAGATACCACTCGGTACGTGCGATTTCAGCACCGCCCAGACGGCCCGCTACTGAAACTTTGATCCCTTTTGCGCCTGAACGTTGTGCATTCTGCATAACTTTTTTCATCGCACGGCGGAATGCAACCCGTTTTTCAAGCTGAGTAGCGACGTTTTCCGCAACGAGCTGTGCGGAAGCCTGCGCTTTTTTCTCTTCTTTGATGTTGACGGCAACCGGTTTACCGATCAGGTTTTGGAGAGATTCTTTGATTTTTTCAATGTCAGAACCTTTTTTCCCGATGATGATACCCGGACGTGCCGCGATGATCGTAACGCGAAGACGTTTCGCGGTACGCTCGATGACGATGTTGCTCACACCGGCATAGTAGAGTTCTTTTTTCAAGAATGTACGGATTTTATGGTCTTCGCCGAGGGAAACCGGAGCCGTTTTGAAGTTCGGGAACCAGCGAGATTCCCAGTTACGGTTGATACCCAGACGAAGTCCGATAGGATTAACTTTCTGACCCATAATTATTTACCTTCTACTTCTACCAAAATGTGCGACGTCGGTTTGCGGATACCAGAGGCGCTACCGCGAGCACGCTGCATAAAGCGTTTCAAAACCGGGCCTGCATCGACGCGGCATGATTTGATAACGCAATCTTCCGCTTCCTGTCCGCTGTTGGCAACCGCAGAAGCGATTACTTTAGCGATGATTTTAGCCGCTTTGTTCGGAGTAAACTCCAGTGCAGCCATTGCTTGTTCAGCATTCATTCCTTGAACTTCGCGAGCGATCAAACGAGATTTAGTCGGAGATACGCGAACGAATTTTAACAGTGCTCTTGCCATATCTCTTCCTTATTTCCCGATTTTCTTCTGTACGGAACCTTTGTGGCCCTTGAACGTACGTGTTGGTGCGAATTCACCAAGTTTGTAACCGATGTGGTTTTCCGTTACGAAAACCGGTACAAACTGACGGCCATTGTGGACGTTGAACGTCAAACCGATCATTTCCGGGAGGATCACGCTGCGGCGTGACCAGGTTTTGATAGGTTTAGTGTTTTTCGTCTCTTTGGCAGAAATCACTTTTTTCATAAGGTGTCCGTCGACAAACGGTCCTTTTTTTACCGATCTAGCCATTGATTAACCCTTTTTGCGACGAGAGATAATAAGTCTATCGCTCGATTTTTTACGACGTGTTTTAGCACCTTTGGTCGGTTTACCCCAAGGAGTAACCGGGTGACGTCCCGAGTTTGTTTTACCTTCACCACCACCGTGCGGGTGGTCGATTGGGTTCATCGCAGAACCACGCGTTTGCGGGCGGATACCCATGTGGCGTGTACGTCCCGCTTTACCGAGAACGATGTTGATGTACTCTTCGTTACCGACGATACCGATGGTTGCCATACATTCACCCAGAATGTAGCGCATCTCGCCCGATGGAAGACGAAGGGATACGTATTTGCCGTCACGTCCCATGATTTGAGCGGATGTTCCCGCTGAACGAACGATCTGTCCGCCTTTACCGGGTTTGAGCTCGATGTTGTGAACGGTCGTACCGACAGGGATGTTCATCAATTTCATGGCGTTGCCCGATTTGATGTCCAGTCCGCTCTCAGCCGCCATTACCACGTCACCGACGTTCAAACCTTTCGGCTGAAGGATGTAGCGTTTTTCACCGTCGACGTAGTTGACGAGTGCGATACGGCAGTTACGGTACGGATCGTATTCGATTGCCGCAACGGTCCCGGCGATGCCGAATTTGTTCCGTTTGAAATCGATGATACGGTAAAGCTTTTTCGCTCCCGCTTCTTTGTGGCGTGACGTGATGCGACCGTTGTTGTTACGACCCGCTGCGGCAGGAAGTTTTTTCAACAATGAGCGAACCGACGCTTTTGCCGTGATGTCCGAGTTGTCGACGTTTGTATAGAAACGACGGCTCGGGGTGGTTGGTTTATACGTTTTGATCGCCATATTACACCGCCAGACTATCGATTTGTGCGCCTTCCGGCAGTTTTACATAGAACTTTTTAAAGTCGTTCTGTTTACCGGTAAGACCGCGGAAACGTTTTACTTTTCCGCTTTGGTTCAAAGAGTTAACGCGAGCCGGAACGATTCCGAAGTACTCTCTGAACACCTCTTTAAGAGCGTTTTTAGTCATACGTGGAGACGTCTGAACTACGATTACGCCCTCTTCTTGAAGACCAAGAGTCTTCTCTGTATACAGGATCGATTTGATATCAGTAATATCTGCCATCTTAGCTCTCTTTAGTCAGATTTTCCCATACCGCTTTTTCGATTACTACCGAACGGTATGTCGCAGCCAAAAAGGCGTTGAGTTCATTCTCTTCCACGATGTACGTTTTAGAGAGGTTACGGAATGCCAAATAGGTTTTCTCGTCGAGAATCTTTTTAACCAAAAGAGCGTCACGGACGTTCAGGTTGTTGAACAGCGTTACCGCGTCTTTTGTTTTCCCGCTTGGAACTTCGATGCTGTCAACGATGAACAGTTTCCCTTCGTTCGCCAATGCATCCAAAGCAAATTTCAACGCAAGTTTCTTTTGCTTTTTGTTTACTTTCTGATCGTAGTTACGACCGGTGTTCGGTCCGTGTACGACCGCACCGCCGACCCATACGGGAGAACGGCGTGAACCGGCACGCGCACCGCCACGGCCTTTCTGGGCCCATGGTTTTTTACCGCCGCCGCGAACTTCCGCACGCGTTTTGGCAGACGCAGTGTCCGCACGGAGGCTTGCTTGATACGATTTAACGTACAAGTAGAGGTTGTGCGGGTTGATGCCGCTAAAGCTCTCAGGCAATGCCAGTTCAGAGGCTTTTTCGAATTTTTCGTTCAGTACAATCGCGCTCATTATTTCACTACCTTTACACGACCTAGTGCACCGTTAGCGCCCGGGATAGAACCCACGACAACCAATACACCGTTTTGTGCGTCATACGACATCACTTCATTTTTGACGGTTACTTGCTCGTTACCGTACTGACCTGACATTTTGCGCCCTTTCTGGACTTTACCAGGCCATTCGCGGTTACCGATCGAACCGCTGGTGCGGTGGAAACGGTGACCGTGCGCTGCAGGTCCGCCTCCGAAGTTCCAGCGTTTCATAACACCGGTGAAACCGCGACCTTTTGTGTTGAATACGCTTTTGACGGTTTTAGCGTCCGCCAGAGGAGCCATATCCAGATCGCCCGCTTCCGTGTTAGCCACAGCCAGCGTAGCGAATTTGTTGAACTCCGCAGAGAGGTTATACTTCTTCTGCTGACCTTCAACCGATTTGTTTGATGATTTCCCTTCGCTGTACGCGACCAGGGCTTTGCCGTCTTTCACTTCGCAAACTTTCGCTTCTTTCACTTTCAAAAGAGTGACAACTTTGCTCTGAGCACCGACGGTACGGCTCATGCCGATTTTTTCTACGATGTATTCCACGACCTACTCCTTACTTGTCCATAGAGCGAACTTCAACGTCCACTTCCGGAGCCAAGTCAAGCTTCATCAGCGAATCAACGGTATCCGGCGTAGCCGATACGATGTCGATAAGACGAGCGTGCATGCGGATCTCGAACTGCTCACGAGAACTTTTGTTAACGTGCGGTGAACGGAGAACCGTATACTTACGAATCTTGGTTGGCAAAGGGATTGGGCCGCGAATTTCCGCACCCGTTCGCTTTACAGCTTCAACAATAGAGGCAACAGAACGATCAAGTACGCGATGATCGTACGCTCTAAGTTTCAAACGAATCTTTTCCATAATGTTTTCCTTAATAAAGAACTCGTCAGGTGGACCCTGACTATAATAAGGCTCGAAATTATACCGACATACCCCCTGAGGGTCAAGGATTTCAGGGGTGAAAAACCGATATTTTTATAATTTTGTTTCCTTTTAAGAAGGAAGATGTTATATTTCACCAACCGTTTTTCGATCCGAAAGGCTTCCCATGACGACTCTGCTGGAGGAATACTACCGTTACGACCTCAACAATTCCGGCTTTATCGAACGCAAAACCGCAATCGGCGAGGAGAGCATCCTGCTCGTCGGTATCGCCCAGTCGGGGAAAACATCGCTCCTCAAAAGCCATCTTCTGGGAATGAAGAAATCGCACTACCTCTATCTCGACTGCCGTGATCTCCGTCTAGACGTCAATGAGCTTAACAATGTGCTCAAACCTTTCTGCAAAGAGCACAAGATTTCGGTTCTCGCCCTCGACAATTACCGAGAGGGGATCGAGCTGTTCGATATCGCCCAGTTGATCCTCACCTCGGAATATCCCCTCGACGTTCCATTCAAAACGTTGGAGCTGAACCTGCTCGATTTCGAAGAGTTTCTTGCATTCGAGCCGAAATTCGATTCGACGGCACTGAACCATTTTTTCCAGCTCGGGGGATTTCCCGCCATGCACCGTATCCATCCCTCCGAGCGGCTTTTGTATCTGCAAAAGACGCTCATCCGTGCGCTGGAGCCGATTGAACTCGATATCGTCTCACAGGCTTCGAAAATGGTGACGCAGAAAGTTTCGGCATACAACCTCTACGAACGGCTCAAAGGGGAGCGTAAAATTTCCAAGGACAAGCTCTATCTTCACGTCCAGTCGCTGATCGACAGACGCTATCTCCTGATGCTCTCCAAATACGACCACCCCAGCGCCGTCAAAAAACTCTACCTGTGCGACACCGCCATCAAACAGGCCCTCAATCTCCAAAAGCATTTCGGACGGGTTTTTGAAAACCTCGTCTATTTGGAACTGGTCAAACATAAAATCGACTGTTATTACGAGGAAGGGATCGATTTTTATCTTCCCGCACGTTCCCAGATCATCCTGGCCCTCCCGTTCGCGAACGAACACGCCCTGTTCAAAAAAGTCGAAACGCTCGAGGGTTTCATCATCACCCACGGCGTCAGGGAGATCATCGCGGTCACGATGAATCTCGAAAGTACCCTCTCCCACCCCATCGCACGGATCGAGATGGTCCCCTTCCCCCAGTGGACTCTGGCGGAGGAATAAACTGCCTTAATCGTTTTTTTGCCGATAATGTCCTACAATGCGCAAAAACGATCGAACAGGCGTATTCATGAATTTTTGCGGTATCGACGAAGCGGGAAGAGGTCCCCTTGCGGGTCCTTTGTACATTGCGGGAGTGATCTTGAAGACCCCGGTAGCGGGGCTTGGGGATTCGAAAAAACTGAGTGAAAAAAAACGTGAAGCGCTGTTCGAGGCGATTCGCGCCTCTTCTTCGTACCACATCGCCCGTTTCGATGCCGCCCGGATCGACGAGATCGGAATTTCGGGCTGCCTGGCCCAGGGGCTTCGGGAAATCATGGCGGCATTGGGCGAGGCCGAATACCTTTACGACGGAAATTCGACGTTCGGGGTCGAAGGACTGCGCACGATGGTCAAAGCCGACGCCGCCGTGCCCGAAGTGAGTGCCGCATCGATCCTCGCGAAAGTTTCGCGCGACCGGGAGATGATCGAACTCGCCGCCCGTTATCCCGAATACGGCTTCGAAGGGCATAAAGGGTACGGCAGCGCCGCCCATGTCGAAGCGATCCGGCAGCACGGCTACTGCGAGATCCACCGTAAAAGCTTCAAACTCAAAGCGCTTCAGCCGACACTTTTTTGACTACGGCAGATAATGAGCATCAGAACGTAATATTTACCGTCGGGAAGTTGACATAAATAACATCCTGGCCACCCGGGTTGTCGTATTTGAAAACTCCCCCGCCCAAATCAAAATCGACCCCTACGCTAAACGACGTCGTATCCTGATTCACCACCAGCGGAGTGGGATGGGAATAAACCACCTGCACTCCTCCGCTGGTTGCAACGGCATTGGCACCCGCCAAAACCCCGCTCAGACTCGCATCGCTGAAATCGATTGTGATAGCCGTGTCGGCCCGTGATGCTGAGGCCGTGTTGGCCAGTGCGAGCAACGCGTTTTGAAATGCGGTCCCCAAGGTAAACCGCGAACCGCTGGTGCAACGCGCACCGTCGATGCAAGCGTTGATTGTAAAAGTATTGGCGATCGTCACCCGCGTCTGCGTGTAGGTACCGTACGGAATGGTCGCATTGGCAACCATCGCCGCGATGTCGGATCCCGCCGTCGCACTTGCGATGTTCACCGTCGTCGGAGTCTCCGAGAGGGTGACGTACATCCCCTTTTCACTATTGTACGATTCGAGCTTTGTAATCGTTACATTGTACTTGGTGATGCTGGCTCCGCCTACCCCATCGACCAACGACGCCGGAGCGGCATTCGCTATGCCGAAGCTCAATGCCAACAGTCCGACCGCTCTAAACAAACCTCTTTTCATCATGAACCCCTTCCGATTTTAATATTTGCGTTAACCGATTTCTCGATGATCAGGTCGTGTTCCCGTTTGACGGGGATCAAGAGTCGATCGTGCAAATCGGATGACTGTTCCATGTTCTTGCTTCCGGGGGTTTTCGAACCCAACGAAATCGTCATTTCTCCCATCAGACGATTTTGATCCATCGATCCTTGCTTGTTGTTGTCGTGGGTATATTTCATCCCCAGCGTCACAACATCGTTTAAAAAATACTCCATCCGAAACGCTTTTTGCTTCAGATCCTCGGTTTGTTTTGCATCCCATACGGTATACGAAGCGAACACTTTGAGAGGAAAACCCGGAATAATCGTTCCTCCCAGTTCAACATCCCATCCGTCCAGTACCTCTTCGAAAACGCCGGCTGAAACCTCTTTTTTGTTCGTAACGGCCATGTAACGGTTGGCACGGAATTCCGCGAGTTTCCCGATCGCCTCGAAACCGATGCTCCACCGTTCATGATTGTTCTTGTTTTGATAATCATAAAAGCTGTTGATCCCGAGCATCACTTCAGGATGAATGATGTTGCGGTATCCCAGTCCGATATTGTAGGTGTCTACGTTACCGCGCAGCGAGGTGTGGAACTGCCAAAACAGCATGTCATCTTCGTAAAACTGTGTCACCGGCTGAACGGTCTCGAGATTCCACGTCGGCTTGTAATTCTCTTCGACACCGATGTCGAAAGTCGTCCTTTTCAACCAATCGGGCGCGTTCTGAGGCATTTTAACCATCTGTAAAACGCTGTTAAGAGCCTGGGTCGTGTCCGAACTGCCCTCCGCCTGTGCGGATGTGACAGACAAACACGCAACCACCGCCGCAGAGATTGTCATTCGTTTCATATCCATCTTTGCGATCCTCCTTTTTTCTTACATGCCCATACGATACATCTTTTCGAACAAAAATGTCAATATAAGTTTTTGTAAACATTTTCAAAGTGTTCCTGGTAGAGAAAACAGCCGGCTTCCCGAAAAAGATGATTCGGATGGGGTCTTGGTATAATTCTCGAAAAAAAAGGGGTTACGCATGGTTTCACTCACCCATCTCGAAGCCGCACTTGCCGCCGTCGATGCCGAGGTCAAGGCGCTCTTGTACGATCAAAGCCTTTCATTGAGTGAAAAAGATGAAAAGATGCTACCGCTGCTACGGGAGAGTAAAGTACTCAAACAGGCGTATGAAGATTTGTGCTATTTGAAAGACAATCCGCCGAGCAGCCCAACGGGATGTAAAGCCGGACAATACAGGGAAAACGAAAAAAAATAACGGGATTGTTTTTACACTTGAAAGAAAGGCTCTCCCAGATACCTGCGGCACAAAGCACGCACCGGTGTGCTGCTGTATTCCTACCCTGACACAGTGCCTTTACGCACCCTTGCACAGGTCTAGAAGAGTTGGCGAATTATAGCCGTTTGCACCTGTAATTGCAAGACATACTGCTATAATATCCCCATGATTTACCTCATCGCCGCCCTCGACGCCGAAGCCAGGCCCCTCATCGAACATTACCGTCTCCGGCGTGACCGAAGCCTCCCCTATGCCGTGTACAGGGGAGAAGAAGCGATCCTTCTAATCACCCAACCCGGAAAAGCCAATGCGATGATGGCGACGAGCGCCCTGCTGGGATGGCAAAGCCCCTCGGACAAAGACATTCTGATCAATATCGGAGTGTGCGGAGCCCCCGAATCGCATCCGATCGGTCAAGTGCTGCTGGTTCACCAGATCATCGACAGTGAACGGCGTTACTATCCCGATATCCTGTACCCGCACACATTCGCCGAAACGCCGCTGCGATGTGTCGATCTTCCCGTCGCTGCGCCGGGCGACTTTCCGGTCGATATGGAAAGTGCGGGAGTATTCACCGCGGCGGCGAAATTTTTCAAACTCCACCGGATGGGATTTCTCAAAATCGTCTCGGACCACTGCCGTCCCGAAAGCGTCACCAAGGAGGGGGTGATCGAACTGGTGCAATCACGCATCGGCGATCTCGAAACACTCGCGGCCGCCATGCGGCGCACACTCTTGCCCGATCGCCTCTTCACTCCCGAGGAGGAACGGCGGATCGAAGAGTGTAAAAAGCTTTTCACGACGGCACAGGGGGGACGCCTCGACGACGCGCTCCATTATTTCCGGTTGCGCCGACCGACCTCGCCCATCCCGTTTCCACAAGGGGAGGTCCCCGCATCCAAACGTGAAAGGAGTGTCCTGCTTGAAACCTTCCTCGCCATCTTGTACACCTAGACTCTTTTCGCATCTTTATATCGAACAAGCGGTCCTCGAACACCCCAAAACGCGTCAAATCATCGACAAGTTCGATGGTTCAAACATCATCGTTATCGGACATTACAAAGAGGTTTTCAACCGCCCTTCACAGAGTTTTTCGGCCCAAAGCGGCGCCAAAAAACTGATCCTTGCCCGCAAAGAGGGGAAATTCCTGCACGAAGGAAGCCGCTACAGCGACGGCTTCGGCCACCGCCGCTTTTTCTACGCTTCGAGTCTGATGGGGTGTCTTTACGATTGCGATTACTGCTACCTCCAGGGGCTCTATCCGAGCGCCAATACCGTCCTTTTCGTCAATCTCGAAGAGGCGTTTGCTCAGCTGCTTCCCCATCTGGACGAAGAGACCCTCGTCGCGACGTCGTACGATACCGATACGCTGGCCGTCGAAGCACTGAGCGGGCAGACGTCCCAGTGGCTCGATTTTGCATCCGATCAGCCGAATCTCCGCCTCGAAATCCGGACCAAAAGCGCTAATTTCAGGGCAATCGACGATCATCTTCCCAATCCGCGCGTGACGCTGGCCTGGACCCTCTCGCCGCAAGAGATCATCGATCGTTACGAACACGCTACCCCGTCGCTGCGCCAGCGACTCAAGGCCGCAAACGAAGCGGTCCGGGCCGGCTGGAAAGTGCGGTTGTGCGTCGATCCCGTCATCTATACCGACGAGTTCGAAACACTCTATCCCGCCCTGATCGAAACGATTTTTCAAACGATCGATCCCGGGAAAATCGAGCACCTCACCCTGGGAAGCTTCCGGATGAGCCAGAGCCATCTTAGAGCCCTCAAAAAACTGGGCCGCAGCGACGTCGCGTTTTATCCCTACGACGTACGCAACGATACGGCGACCTACCCCGAAACGATCGAAGCACACATCCTCAATGTGCTATTCAATAAAGCAACGGCTTATCTACCGAAAGAAAGGATACGAACATGGCAACGGCAATCGTAACGGGAAGCAGCTCCGGAATCGGAGAAGCATGCGCCCGAATGCTTTTATCAGAAGGTTATCAGGTTGTCGGTATCAGCCGGAGTCCCGGAGCAATCCGGCACCCATCCTTCGTCCATTTACCCTGCGATCTTGGCAATTTTGCCGCCGTTGAAGCGCTTAAAGCGTCTCTTGTTCATTACGAGGATGTTGCACTTTTGGTGAACGCCTCAGGATTCGGACGGTTCGAGCCCCATGAAGAGATTGCTCCGACCGTCATCCGCGACATGGTCGCGCTTAATCTGACCGCTCCAATGCTGCTAACCCATCTTGTTTTACGTTCCCTCAAGCGCAACCGGGGCACGATCGTGAACATTACAAGTATCGAAGCGACCCGCCATTCAAAATTTTCCGCCCTTTACACGGCCACCAAAGCGGGTCTACGCTCGTTCGGACACAGTCTTTTCGAAGAGCTTCGTTCTGCCGGAGTCGGCGTTCTTACACTCAACCCGGATATGACCGATACGCCGTTTTTCGATACCCTCCGTTTCGGGGTAGGAGAGGGAGATGACGTCAAACTTTTTGCTTCCGATATTGCCGAAGCACTTAAAAATGCGTTGTCCATGCGCGAAGGGGTCAGCATTACGGAAATTACGGTACGTCCACGCCGTTTCGGTATGACCAAAAAAAATCGTTGACCGGCGCTGTCACCATCGGTATTAACAAAATAAAAAAATTTGCCGATATAAAAATAAAGTTCTTCTACATAGAAAAGGATGACAGATGGCTAGTTCAATCAGTTCTCTCGGTATCGGTTCAGGAGTCTTAACGGCCGATGTCATCGAACAGCTCAAAGCAGCGGATGAATCTCGTCTGATTACACCGATTGATAATAAGCTTGATCTTCAAAAACAAAAAGAGACTGCTTTTGATCTGCTCAACTCGCTGATAAGCTCTTTTAAAAGCAGCGTTTCGGCATTAAGCTACGATTCGTTGTATGGAAAGCGCAGCGTTTCCGTTACAGGCGGTAATCTTGAAGTCGTGGCGGAAGCAGGTGCCACTCCTGAATCGTTCACGCTAAAAACCGTTCAGCTTGCGCAAAAAAATATTCAGCAGTCGGGGACATTTGCGTCTGCGACAAGTACCGTAGCCGACGGCTCAGGAACAATGGGCATCACGGTAAACGGCACTACGTATAACGTTGCTTACACCGCGTCTACTACCCTTGAAGGATTGGCAACCGCCATCAACGATGCTGCCGGGACAGCCGTAAAAGCATCGGTTTTGCAAACAGGCGCAAGTGAATACCGGCTCGTTCTTTCTTCCCAAAATACGGGTTCTGACCAAACCATCTCGGTTTCAGACACGCCGGACACTCCCGGGTCAGGACTGGTGGATGCGATTTACAATGATGCCACCCTCACAAGCGGGTTTACTACGGTATTAAACGCACAGGATGCGATACTTGAATATAACGGTATTTCCGTCACTCGCTCAAGCAACGAGGTGTCCGACCTTATCAACGGCGTTACCCTCAAACTGAAAAGTGAAGGTGAAACGGCGAATGTAAATATTACCCAGGATCAGGAAGCGATCGTAACAGAAATGAAATTATTCGTCGAATCGTACAATACGCTGATCAGCAATTTGCGGGATATGACGATGTCGAATCAAGAAACAGGGGCTCAGGGCGTTTTCAACGGAGACAATTTCATCAAATCGATCAGCCGTGAAATCAACAATATTCTGATTTCCGTCAGCAGCGACAACAAATCCTTGATGAATTACGGTATCGATATTGATAAAAGCGGTACGATGTCCTTCAACAGCACAACGTTTAAATCGGCATTGGCCAGCGATCCGACAGGCGTTAATCTTTTTCTGGCCGGAGGATACGACACAGCAACTGGCCAAACCAAGACCGGTCTTTTTTCAACCCTGAATGACAAAATCACGGAATATACAGGTTACAACGGCTTGTTGAATAATTACCAGTCCAATTTGGATAAAAAAATGTCATCGCTTAACGATGAACGGTCCCGGATGCTCGCATCTCTTGAGTCAAGATACGAAATTCTAACAAAACGCTTTTCGGCATACGATGCCGTTATCAGTAAAATCAATGCCCAATTCTCGTCGCTGAACATGATGATCCAAGCCGAAGTAAATGCGAAATCGTAAGTAAGTGTGGTACGCAATATGCTTTTAAATCGTAAACATACGATTTGAAGATCAAATCGGTAAAACATTATTTTGTTTTCCGAAAAGGCATACTAATGCGGTTCAACCACTTTATAAGCGAGTACATTGAGCATTTGCAGAAAATATTATTATCGCTGGATAAAAATGAGCTTGAGAAGCTTGAACGACTTCTGGGCACGTTAAACAGCCAACAGCGCGTATACATTATCGGCAACGGCGGCAGTGCGGCTACCGCATCCCATATGGTCAATGATTTTGGAATCGGCCTCAAACGCCGCGGGAAGCTAAACATTTCCGCGATCGCGCTGGCGGACAATCTTGCTTCATGCTCCGCGATCGCCAACGATACCGGCTATGAGAATATTTTTTATCTTCAACTCAAAGATCTCCTCACCCCTACAGATGTGGTCATTGCCATATCCTGCAGCGGAAACTCTCCGAATATCACGAAAGCAGTCCGCTACGCCAAAGAGATCGGAGCCACGGTTGTCGGCTTCAGCGGTTTTGACGGCGGAGAGCTCAAACAGATGAGTGACATCGTTTTACACGCACAAACCGACACCGGTGCTTACGGTCTGGTTGAGGATGTTCACATGATCATCAATCACATGCTGTATTCATGGTTTATACAAAAGGATTAAAAGGTGGATAGCCATTCCAAAGATATTTATTGTTTCGATTCGACAACCGCTTTGGAAGAAGCGAAAAAAAGAAAGCGGGTCGGAACATCCAACCCACATGTCGACGGGTTGCAAATCTGCTATTACGACGGAGAGCTCATTCCTCACGCGCCCGAAAACTGCATCAACGTGCCTATCGGGAATTTTTACGAATACTTTCTCACTACCAAAAACCGCCTGCCCGAACAAATCCATTTCGGTAACAAAGAATATTCGTCTGAAGTGAAAAACGAATTGGTTTCGGTGATCAAACAGACATTGCAATCCATTGTCAAAGAACGGGATGCGCTGACCCGCGTCCTTATGAACGATGCAAAACAGGCAGAACCCGATTTCTCAGCTCCGCTAAAAGTTTTTCTCATCGCTTCACGCGAAACAACCGTTATGCAATACATTAGTCAAAACATAGCCGATGCTTTTAAAAAACTCGGGTATGAAGTGTTTCTCTCCATCGAAGAGAACGATATGCAAAAAATCGATACCTTCCTGCATCTGGTCCATTACGTCCAGTTCAAACCGAATATCATCATTAACATCAACCATTTAAACAATAGCTTTTTGCACGAAAATGTTTTTAATTTTATCTGGTTTCAAGACTTTATGCCCGTTCTGCAAAGTAACCAACCTATCGTTCTGCGAAAGCGGGATACTGTCTATTCTCTACTTCCCGATCTTGATCTTTTACTGAAACAAAAGCAGGTTCCATTCAGCCGCCAATCGTTTTGTGTCAATAAAACTATTTTTAAACCCGACGAAAGAATAAAACGTGAAAAGAAAATTATTTTTATCGGAAGTTCATACGTTCCCCGCATCGATCCCAAGCATCAAAATGCAAACATTACAAAAGAAGTCATAGATATTTTGGA
Organism: Campylobacterota bacterium; assembly: GCA_040752835.1. Lineage (NCBI taxonomy): Bacteria > Pseudomonadati > Campylobacterota > Campylobacterota bacterium. The sequence continues at coordinate 83,266 of JBFMGG010000004.1, forward strand.
GATGGGTCAAGAATTTACACCCGAGATGATTCAGAAGTTGGCAAAAAAACATAATTTGGAGCCCCAATACATCCAAAATCATATTATTGCCTATGCGGTACGGGATGTTAGTGTTCTGTGGCTTCATAAAATTCATCAGGAAACAGGTTTGCCGGTTGAAATCTACGGCTGGGGATGGGAACAGTATGATATCCTGAAACCTTATTGCAAAGGATCGATTCCTTATAATCAAGTGGCTGCACTCTATAATAGTGCCGTATATACATTGGTACCGCACAGCATGTATGTTTTACAGCAACGAACGCTCGAAGCTGCCGCATGCGGATGCCAACCTATCGTCTACGACTGCCGCTATAACGATACCCCCCCCTTTTATGAAGAGTCCCTCGAGTATTTCCGGACTGTGGATGATATTATTCGGATCATAGAGAAAGATTCTACGAAAGATTTAGCCTCCATCGTCGACGAGAACAGCTACGAGCACCTCGCCGGCCGTATCATCTCTACCGTCAAGGAACAATTAAAAAATGGGTGATCGCTATAACATCGATTCGCACAAACTGATTTTTCACCCCGAACGGGTCGCGCAGTGGAGCGAGGCAGGGAGCGACTGGGAAAAGCTCAAAAAAGTTTATCCCCTTTACGTCGAAATTTCCCCCTACGGGGGATGCAATCACCGTTGTACCTTTTGCGCGCTGGACTACATGGGCTACGAAAAAATCGGTCAGGAAGAACAGGCCCTGAAAAACGCTCTTGATGAAATGGCAGCGGGAGGGGTACGCAGCGTCATGTTCGCGGGAGAGGGGGAACCGCTGCTTTTCAATCCGCTCGCATCGGTCGTCGAACACTGCAGCCGCATCGGGATCGACACCTCGATCACGACCAATTTCGTCCCCTGCAACACCAAAAGCATCGAAACGTTCGTCCGCCACTGTTCGTGGATCAAAGTCAGCTTCAATGCCGGGACGCCGGAACGTTATGCCCAAATCCACCAGACCAAGGAAGACGATTTTCACCGCGTTGTAGAAAACCTCCGTTACGCGGTCAAGCTCAAACGCGAGCAAGGATATACTTGCACCCTCGGCGCCCAGATGCTCCTTTTGCCCGAAAACCGCGACAGCGCCGTCGCCCTCGCACGGCTCTGCGCCGAGATCGGGCTGGACTATCTCGTCATCAAACCCTATTCCCAGCACCTCTTCAGCGAAACGCACCTCTACGAACAAATCAACTACGACGAGTTCATGGATCTCGAAGCCGAACTGGCCGAGTGCAATACCGACCGTTTCAACGTCGTCTTCCGCGCCAATACGATGCGCAAATACACCGAAAAGCAACACGCCTACAAAAAATGCCTCTCCACCCCGTTTTTCTGGGGCTATATCGCTTCCAACGGAGACGTCTACGGATGCAGCGCCTACCTGGGGAAAGAAGAGTTCTGCTACGGCAACATCAACAAAGCGGGATTTCGACAGATCTGGGAAGGGGAAAAACGGCGTCTGAGCTACGAGTACGTCCAAAACGGACTCGACATCAACGGATGCCGCGTTAACTGCCGGATGGACGAAATCAACCGATACCTGTGGCGGCTGAAAAACCCGCAGGCCCACGACAATTTTATTTAAAGGTTCAGCGTGAAAGCAATCGTTACCGGAGGAGCCGGTTTCATCGGCTCTCATATGTGTGATCTCCTCGTCCAGGAGGGATTCAGCGTTACCGTCATCGACAACCTTGCCAACGGAAGGCTCGAAAACCTTTCCCACCACAAAGACAATCCTGACGTCGCTTTCGTACAGGCCGATATCGGCGATTATGCGACCGATCTCGACCCCTATTTCAGCGATGCCGATTACGTCTTCCACTTCGCCGCGCTCGCCGACATCGTCCCCTCGATCAACGACCCGATCACCTACCACCGTGCCAACGTCGACGGAACGATCCGCGTCCTCGAAGCGGCCCGCAAAGCGAATATCAAAAAACTCGTCTATGCCGCGTCTTCGTCGTGCTACGGCATTCCCGACGTCTATCCCACCCCTGAAACCGCGCGAATCGATCCGCAATACCCCTATGCCCTGACCAAATACCTCGGTGAAGAATACGTGATGAACTGGGGAAAAATCTACGGGCTCCCCGTCATATCGATGCGTTTCTTCAATGTCTACGGCCCCCGCCACCGCACGGGCGGAACCTACGGTGCGGTCTTCGGCGTTTTCCTCGCGCAGCTTCTCGCCGGTAAGCCCCTCACGGTCGTGGGCGACGGCGAACAGACGCGCGACTTTACTTTTGTCACCGACGTCGCCTCGGCCTGCTACGCGGCGGCGAGATCCGAAATCACGCAGGAGATTTTCAACGTCGGAAGCGACAATACGTATTCCGTCAACCGGCTCGTCGAACTCCTGGGGGCGGAAAAAATCCACATCCCCAAACGTCCGGGGGAACCCGACTGCACTTACGCCGACATTTCAAAGATCAAGCGGCATCTGGGATGGGCACCCAAAATCTCGTTTGAAGAAGGGGTAAAGATCATGCTTGAAAACATCGAGCTGTGGAGGGAAGCTCCCGTGTGGGACGAAGAGAGCATCCAAGAAGCGACCCGGGACTGGTTCAAATACCTGGGATGAAGACGATGAAAAATCTCGATGCCGCCCATATCCGCAAGCGAACCATCGCCCTCTCGTGCCGCTCCAAAGCGGGACACCTCGCCCCCTCGCTCTCGTGCGTCGAAATCCTGGGCGTGCTGTTTCGCGATTTTCTCTCCTACGATCCTTCCGATCCCCAAAGTCCTTCGCGCGACCGGCTGATCTTTAGCAAAGGACACGGGGCTTACGCTTATTACGTTATCCTCAACGAACTGGGCTTCCTCCCCGATTTCGAGCTGGAACGGTTCTACGGTCCCGGGGCGTCGATCAAAGGATGCCTCACCCGCAATCCCGATTACATGATCGAGGCTTCGACGGGCTCGCTTGGGCACGGTCTCCCGATCGCCGTCGGAATCGCCAAAGCATTCAAACTGCAGGGGGTCAAAAACAAAGTCGTCTGCATCGTCGGAGACGGCGAAATGCAGGAGGGGAGCAATTTCGAAGCGCTCACCCTGGCGTATCGGATGAAACTGGACAACCTGCTCGTCATTGTCGACGCCAACGGACTTCAGGCGATGGACCGGGTCGAAGACGTCGGGCTTGACAACCCGCGGCTCTCCAAAGTGCTCTCTTCGTATACGGACTTTTTTCACGATCTCGACGGACACGACGAAGCAGCTTTGCGTGAAGCTTTTTCCCCTTTTTTCTCCGGGCAGTCACGCGGCATGTTCTCGATCGTCTTCGCCAATACGGTCAAAGGCAAGGGAATCGGTTTCATCGAAAACTCGATCGGCCATCATTTCCGCTGTCCGACCGAAGACGGATACGTTTTGGAGGACGACCATGAGTGAGATCGCAACCAAAAAAGAGGTGATGGCGGAGCTCTACCGCTTCTTTCGCAACGACCCTCAAATGGTCCTGCTGGCGGGAGACATGGGATTTGCCGTGTTGGACGATTTTCTCCGCAACCATCCCGAACGGGCCTTCAACGTCGGCATTTGCGAGCAAGCAACCGTGAGCATGGCGATGGGGCTTTATCTGGCGGGAATGCGGCCTATCGTCTACTCGCAGATTCCGTTTCTGGTGATGCGGGCTTACGAACAGATCCGCTACGACCTCAACGAACACGCCGCGCGCGTCCTCCTTGTCGGGGTCGGGGCCGACAACTATTTCGACAAACTCGGCAGAAGCCACTGCATGGACAACGACGATCTGGCGATGATGCGGATTTTCAAAAACATACTGATCCTAGAGCCTTCAAAAACGACCCTCGAGGCCGATATAGCCAAAGCACTATCCCACGAAGGACCGGTATATCTGCGATGCCAGTAAACACATCATCCCTTGCACCTTACGCTCGCCGACTAGCGGAAACCGTACTCCCGAAACGGCCTGAAGCACGATGTTCGCCCTCCACACTCCGATTGGAAAGCTCCGCCAGCGGGATCACCCTTACCCTGTGTGTCGACCCCTCCACCCATCGGATCGACGCCGCTTTTTTCACAGCACACACCGCTGTCGCCCCGGAAGTCCCCCTAATCGCTTCGAACCTGTGCGGCATCCTCGAGGGGCTTCCGATCCTCGAAGCCCAGAACCATGCGGTCTTGAAACTCGAAGAGAATCTCCGCGACTCCTGGTACCGCCGAAGCGTGCCGGGGATCGTCCAGACAGCCAACATGGCCCCTCCGTTCGGCCTCTTTCAGGAGATGCTCGACGACGTGCTCCGCACCTACCGCATCCAAACGCTCTACGGGGGTGAAGTCAGTACCTTTTTCGCCTCGGCCGATGCGTCATGGCGTTCGCAAAACGCCGAACACAAGCTCTCCGCGATCACCGACGCCGTGCGCGGCTTTCTGAACGCGACGGGGGTCGATACCCGATCCGAGGTGGTTTTTATCAGCGATTCACGCATCGAAATCGATCTGCCCGACGTATCGGCCGATCGGCTACCCGCCCTGCTGTTTGCCCTCGAACTGCATCTGTACTCGGTTTTCGGGTTTTCAATCGAAGTCATGTACCACAACATGCAAGACCGCAACAAAAAACGGACATAGGGGTCCCATGAAAGACGAAAAACTCATCCTCGACGCCACGAAACTCGCCTGGCACCGCGAACGGATTGAAGCCTGGGAACGGGGAGAACGGATCGCTCCGATCACCATCGACATGGCTCTTACCCGGGCCTGCAACTACGGGTGCAGCTTCTGCTATGCCCGATTGCAGGAAAACGACCGTTTCGACATCACCCGCGAAGTGATCGACGCCTTTTTGGAAGACTGCGCCGAAATGGGAGTCAAAGCCATCAGCCTCGTGTCCGACGGCGAAAGTTCCATCTCTCCCCATTTCGAACATACGATCATCCGGGGGTCGCAACTGGGCATTTCGATGGCCGCGGCTACCCACGGCTACAATTCGACGCGCGAAAGCCTCGAGAAGATCCTTCCCCATCTCACCTACCTGCGGGTCAACATCTCCGCGGGCGAACCTGCCCGATACGCCCAGATCATGGGGGTAAAAGAGGAATGGTTCCACCAGGTCTGCAGGAACATCCGTGATATGGTGGACATCAAAAAGCGTGACAACCTCGACGTCACGATCGGAATGCAGATGGTATTGATGCCGCAGGATGCCGATCAGGTGATTCCCCTGGCAAAACTGGGCAAGGAACTGCGCCCCGATTATCTGGTCATCAAACATACCAGCGACAGCGAAGACGGCCAGCTCGGGGTCGACTATTCCAAATACGCCGAGCTCGACGATCTGCTGCACGAAGCCGAATCGTACTCGGACGGCGAATACCAGGTGTCGGTCAAATGGTCGAAAATCAGTTCGGAGGGGAAACGCAGCTACCAGCGCTGTTACGGTCCCCCGTTCCAGATCCAGATTTCGGGTTCGGGGCTCGTCGCACCGTGCGGGATGCTGTTCAATGAACGGTACAAAAAATTCCATATCGGCAACATCGTCACGACCCGGTTCAAGGACATCGTCCAAAGCGACCGCTACTGGGATGTGATGAATTACCTCGCTTCACCCCGTTTCAATGCCCAGAAAATGTGCGGCTCGCTGTGTTTGCAGCACAAACCCAACGAGTTTCTCGACGCCTATAAAAAAGGGCTGATCGACCTGCGCAAACCCCAAAGCAACCCGCCTCAACACATTAACTTTATCTAGGCAAAGGCGAATACGTGTGCCCAATATGTTTTACAGAATCCGGCAACTACTCGGTCATCGTCGATACCATCTATAAAGTCTGCAAATGTAGCGATTGCGGGCTAGAATATACCGTGCCAAATCCAAACGATCAGGTTCTACAGGATTTTTATCATACCTATCATGATGTTCGTGCCGATACGGCTATTGTGCGGCGAAACGCTAAGCGAAATCTAAAAAAACTGGAATTGCTTGGAATCAAACCGGATGATTTCATTCTTGATTTCGGTTGCGGCAAAGGCGAATTTGTCGACGTTGCCGGAGAACGCTGTTTTGGCATCGAGCTCAACCCGGACCATCCGAATTCCCGAGTAAAAGCCTCTTTTGAAACACTACCTCATCGTTCATTTCATGCAATTACCCTTTGGGGCGTGCTGGAGCATCTTAACAACATTCTCCCAACGCTTCAAATCCTCCGTTCGCATCTTGATAAAGATGGATTTATGATTATGACAACCGTCGATGCCGAAGGTGTCATTCCTTATTATTACAAACCCCCAGAACATTTGACTTATTGGACGAAAAAAAGTTTCGAGATATTGGCGGAGATCCTCGGGATGAAAATAATCGCCTATGAACCATACATGATGGAACAAAATGCAAGAATTTATCTTGAAAGACTTTTAAGCCGAACACCCTTACCTTATCGGGAAAGTATTCTAAACGGCTCATTGAACGCGTTGCCTGAAATTGTCGAAGTTCCAACAAATGAGATTTTCGTTGTTATGCAATCCAAAGGACCCCATCATGGCTCACAGTAAATTCATCACGGAACATGTCGGTAAAATCCGCAAACTGGCACAAAACGCTACTATTGTTTTTATTAACGGTAATTTCAACATTCTCCATCCCGGACACCTCCGATTACTCAAATTTGCAAAGTCCAATGGCGCTTTTTTGGTTGTAGGCATCAACAATTTTTCTTCTGATAATGAATTATTGGATGCGAATATCAGACTTGAAGCCATCCGACATTCCATGTATGTGGATTACGCTTTGATTTTGCATGAAGAACCCTGGAACTTTATCGAAGCGCTTGAACCTAATATTATCGTCAAAGGCAGTGAGCACAAACTGCACCACAATCCCGAAGAGTCCTTGGTAAAAGCTTATGGCGGCAAATTGGTATTCAGCTCCGGGGATATCGGTTTTTCCTCCATGCAGCTTTTGCGCAGCGAGTTCGAAAATTTTGACGCCGCGTCGATCGACAAACCCGAAAGTTTTATGAAACGGCATAGGGTCAAACCCCTATCCATCCGTTCCTACCTCCGGAAATTCCGGGATCTTCGGGTCGTCGTCATCGGCGATACCATTGTGGACGAGTACATCACCTGCGATCCCATCGGAATGAGCCAGGAAGACCCCACTATCGTCGTCACACCCCTCTCGTCGGACAAATTCATCGGAGGAGCGGCCATCGTCGCCTCTCACGCCGCCGGACTGGGGGCGAAAGTACGGTTTTTCTCGGTACTCGGGGATGACCGGTATTCCAGTTTCGTGGAAGAGAAACTGCACGACTACGGCGTCGAATGCAAACTCTTCGGCGACGCCAGTCGTCCGACCACCCTCAAACAGCGTTTCCGTGCCCACAACAAAACCCTGCTGAGGGTCAACCATCTCAAACAGCACCATATCGACATCGAACTCCAGGATAAAATCTGCCGAGAAATCGAAAGTGCCATCGACGACACGGACCTGATCGTCTTTTCCGACTTCAGCTACGGCTGCCTGCCGCAGCGCCTTATCGACAAAATCACCGCCATGGGGCTCAAGCGGGAGATTATGATGGTCGCCGACAGCCAGTCCTCCTCCCAGATCGGCGACATCTCAAAATTTCGCCATATGCGCCTCGTCACCCCCACCGAAAAAGAGGCACGGCTGGCATTGAACGATTTTGAATCGGGGCTCATCGTCCTGGCCGAGAAACTGCGCAAACACAGTGACATTTCCAACGTTTTCATCACGCTGGGTTCCGAAGGGGTTCTGATTCACGCCGACAAAAACAAAAAATGGGTCACCGACCAGATCCCCGCTCTCAACCGCTCTCCCAAAGACGTCGCCGGGGCGGGGGATTCTCTGCTGATCTCGGCGTCGATGGCGATCGCCGTCGGGGCCAGCGTCATGGAAGGGGCCTACATCGGTTCGATTGCCGCGGCATGCCAGGTCGGTCGTGTGGGAAACATCCCGCTCAACCTCGGCGAGCTGGAACAGGAAATCGTCGAATGACCGCCGTCTTGCTCGCGGCGGGTCTGGGTACCCGACTACGCCCCCTGACCGATAAGCTCCCCAAATGCCTCGTCCCGATCGGGGGAAAAGTGTTGCTCGATTACTGGTTCGATCACCTGAGCGATGCGGGAATCGAACGCTTTATCGTCAACACCCACTACATGGCCGGCACCGTCGAAAAGCATGTCCGCAACTCCCCCTGGAGGGATTCGGTCCTCCTGCTGCACGAAGAAGAACTGCTGCTGACGGGGGGGACGCTGCTCCGATGCAAGCCCTATCTCCAAGACGAAGCTTTTATGGTCGTACATGCCGATAACCTGAGTTTCTGCGACTTTTCGGCCTTCATCGAAGCCCACCGTACCCGCCCTGCGGGATGTGAAATGACGATGATGACGTTTGCCACCGATACTCCCCAAAGCTGCGGAATCGTCCAACTCGACGAGCGGGGCGTCGTCAGCGCTTTTTTCGAAAAGGTTCCAAACCCTCCCGGCAACCTCGCCAACGCCGCGGTTTATATCCTCGAACCTTCGGTCATCGCCTTCATCGAAACGCTGCACAAAGAGCGCGTCGATTTCAGTACCGAAGTGCTCCCCGCTTTCGTCGGAAAAATTTTCACGTTTCACAACGACCGCTATCACAGAGACATTGGAACGCTTGAAAGTTATGCGTTGGCACAAATCGAGGTTTCGAATTACAAAGATTGAAAAAACTTTCCGATGAATGTCGCCCAAAAGCCGTGATTCGCCTGACATTCCTGCTACAATAACACCTTAAACAGCCGACCCAAGGACAAAAATGGAACGCATCCAAGAACAAGCCATTCAAACGTTTCAAAACAATCTAACCTTTTTTAAAGAGCATCACAAACATGTTTACGACAAAATTTCCATTCTTCAGGAGGCGATTGAACAAGGAAACTATCGGGAAAACTATGCGCTGGAATACCGCGACGGGTATTTTGATGTCAAAGAACTCTCGAGCGGCTATTGTCTTTACAACCAGTCCAGCCTCGAACATGCACGCACCTGCACCGAGCAGGTGTCGATGAATAAAACCGAATCGGTACTGGAAACCTTTTACAATTTTGAATTTTCTGAAAATGCCGCCGCTACCGCCGCCGAAACTGATCCTACCAAGAGTTCGTACGCCACAACCGCACCGGTCATCCGATACGTTCACGAGGTCGCACCGAAAGACAAACCCCTGCTGCAAATCTACAAATACATATTTCTGGGTACGGGACTTGGAGTACACATGGCCCAAATCCACCAAAAAATCAAAAGCCATATGTATCTTTTTATCGAAAACAATCTTGAAATTTTCCGCCTTTCGTTATTTGTCACCGATTATTCGTCCGCTTTCGGGGGCTCTGAGCTTCACTTCTGTATCGCCGACACTCCGGCCGATTTCCGCGAACGCTTCAACCGTTTTTTTCATATCGGATTTCTGTACAACAACTATCTGAAGTTTTCGCTTTTCTCGGATGCGTACGCCCATCTGATCCCGCAGTTGCAAAGCTTTATCGCATCCCAGTCGCATCTGACCTATTCGCATCATCGTCTCCTTGAAAAGAACGCCCGTGTTCTTCGCACCATGGAAGAAGGATACCGTTTTTTAAACCTTTCAAACCATCACTGCGACACCGTTTTTTCAGAAAAACCGGTCTTGCTCGTCGCTCCCGGGCCTTCACTGGATAAAAACATCGAATGGCTCAAAAGCCATCACGATCAGTTCATCATCGTGTGTGTCTTAAATGCCGTCAAAGCGCTTGAGAAACATGCGATTGTCCCTCATGTCGTTGTTCACGGGGATGAATCGGAATTCCACCTGCTTCAAACCTTTGCCCGTCTGGAAAACCCCGATTTTCTCAAAGATGCTTTCTTTATTCTCACTCCGAGCATCCCGATGCACGTTTTTACGCGGTACTACAAAAAAGAGCAGATATTTTTGTTTGAAGAACGCACCCGGTACAAACAAAGCTTCGGCCATCTTGAGGGGTTCAGTGTCGGCGAATTAACGTACGCGCTTTGTCTCCTTTTTGATGCACGGTCTTTATACCTTCTGGGGCTTGATCTGGCACTCGATCCGGAGACAGGTCGGACGCATGCCGGGGATCACCATAATGATACGACATTGGAAGGGAAAAATACTCTTAACGACAAAAACGTTCTGGACCTTTTTGCATCGACGATGCCGGTGAAAGGCAACTTTCTTGCCACCGTTTTCACGACTCCGCTCTTTGAAATGTCATTGCACCGCATGGAATATTTTACACGTCTCTACAAATCGGAAAACCAGCACGTTTACAATCTGAACAACGGAGCATTCTTTTACGGCACACTACCGACCAAAGTCACCAGCGTTGAAGAATTCACTTCTTTGGATCAGACTCTTATTCATTCCCGTCTTGAATCCTTTTTTCATGATGTCTCATCATCCAGACTCACACCCGAAGAAAGTAAACAATTTGATATTCGTAGAGAACATGTCCAAAGAACATTGGAGATCATCACGAACTTCTCAGAAAGCAACGTTTCATCGTTACAGCTTTTTTTCCAGGAATACAGCAAAATGGTCTCTCAGCTCGTCCAGTCTTCCGGAGACATAGAACTGGCACAGATTTTTACCGTTTATCTGGAATACATTTCAGGATACATCGGCGAATTCATTAACAGCAAAAACATCGACAATCCGAAGCGGCATACCAAAAAACTGCAGAAAATCGTCGTTGCCCAGCTTCTCAAACTGCATAACCATTACCAAACCTCGCTCAATAACGCCGAATTGGCAATCGCGGCTTTAGCCGAATAAACAAAATTTCAAGAGGAAAAAAAAGAAAAAGGAAGGAAGAGAGAAGCAACAGCCCGGAGGCTGCTTGCTTGAGAGGGTGTTACTACTGCAACAGTCTCAATACGTTCTGCTGAACGGCATTCGCCTGCGACATCGCGTATGAACCCGACTGCGCAAGGATGTTCAGTTTCGCAAAGTTCGCCGATTCTGCCGCAAAGTCGACATCCCGAATCTGCGACTCCGCCGCCGTAACGTTCACCTGCGTAACCGAAATGTTCCGTACCGTAGCTTCCAGCTGGTTCTGTACCGATCCGATATCCGAACGGATACTGTTGATATCTTTCAGCGCATAGTCCGCTTTGATAATCGCGAACTCTGCTTTTTTACGTGTCGTAACGTCTACCGTATCCAGTGTGTTCGCCGATGTAACAACAGAGTTGGCCAAAGCCGTTCCCGCATTATTGACAACGGCAAAAGAACTACCTGCATCCAACCGAATGGTATATCCACCAGTCCCCGCTCCCGCTTCAATAACGCTCGCACGAATCGATACACCTTCCATTTGCGCATTTTTGTTAAAGAGGTCAACCAACCCCTGCGCATTCTCAAGACTGGTATTTCCAGTTGCTCCGTTGTATCCACCGGTAGAAATAGTAGTTGTTCCTACCCGTACCGCCAAACTGATCTGACTTGCGCCGCCCAATGTACCTGAACCGATAGCAGTTCCACCTGTACTTGTTGCGAATTCACCGATACTGGCGATCTGCGCATCCTCGATTGTAATCTTGACCGTCTCACCCGAATACGCACCGATGTGGAACGCTTTATTCTGGAAACCGCCGTTGAGCAGTGTCAATCCGTTGA
>JBFMGG010000004.1:95031-263570 GCA_040752835.1 Campylobacterota bacterium
CTTGTTGATCCGCAATCCCGAACTCAAACTCGCCAAGCTCTTATCCAACCCGGCGTTTGTCTTCTGTGCAAACATGTGTGCGTTCATCGCACCGATATTCGTGTTAATTCTGAAACCCATGATAAATCCTTTTATCGCAAGAGCTTTATGCTCTCTCTTGTTTTATCAGCGTCCTTGCTGTTATGAACTATATCGGGTATCCGCAAAAAAAACTTTAGCCGTTTTACAATTTTTTTTGTTACACTTTCGAAATCTATCGGCAACATTATCCATATTATATAGGATTGACTATTTGAAACTCATCATCGTCGAGTCTCCGGCCAAAGCCAAGACCATCAAAAACTTTCTCTCCAAAGACTACGAAGTCATCGCTTCCAAAGGGCACATCCGCGACCTGCCCAAAAACCGTTTCGGGATCAAGATCGACAACGAAACCCTGATTCCCGAGTACCGGATCAGCGATGACAGTACCGCTACCGTCAAACAGATCCAGGAACTTGCGAAAAAAAGCGATCAGATCTACATCGCGACCGATGAGGACCGCGAAGGAGAAGCAATCGGCTGGCACATCGCCCACGCCATCGATAAGGACCCCGCGGCACTCCCCCGGATCGTCTTTCACGAAATTACCAAAACCGCCATTACCCACGCGCTCGAAACCCCACGATCCATCGACATGGACCGGGTAAACGCCCAGCAGGCACGCCGTCTCCTGGATCGTATCGTGGGATACAAACTCTCCCCGCTGCTGGCCAGCAAAATCCAAAAAGGACTTTCCGCCGGACGGGTACAGTCCTCGACGCTGAAAATCGTCGTCGACCGGGAGCGTGAGATCCGCGCTTTCGTCCCCGAAGAATACTGGAGCATCGACACCGTCTTCGCTCCCGATATCGAAGCGACCCTTACCCTCCTCCATGCGGAAAAAATCGACAAGCTCTCAATCAAATCGGGCGACGAAGCCAAACGGATTGTTGAAACGCTCAAAGCGCAAAGCTATGCGGTCGGAGAGATCGAAACCAAAGAGCGCAAAAGCTCCACCCCCCCGCCGTTCATGACCTCGACACTGCAGCAGGCCGCCAGCTCGCAGCTTGGCTTCTCCCCCAAGAAAACGATGATGATCGCGCAGGCGCTGTACGAAGGGGTCAAAACGCCCGACGGGACGAGCGGGGTCATTACCTACATGCGTACCGACTCGCTCAACCTGGCCGGCGAAGCGGTCGAAGCGGCGCGTGAAGTGATCGGCGAACGCTACGGCAAAGCCTATCTTCCCGAAAAACCCAAAGTCTACGTCAAAAAGGCCAAAGGGGCCCAGGAGGCCCACGAAGCGATCCGTCCGACGATGCTCTCGTTCACGCCCGAAATTGCGGCCGGTTACCTCAAACCCGACGAAATCAAACTCTACCGCCTGATCTATAACCGCTTTTTAGCGTGTCAGATGAACGATGCCCGCTTCGAACAGCAAAGCATCGCGTTCGTATCCGAAGCGGCCGAATTCCGTGCGACGGGGCGAAAACTTCTCTTCGACGGATTTTACCGCGTCACCGGAAGCGACGATAAAGACAAGCTTCTCCCGACGCTGCGGACGGGGGAATCGATTTCGATCCAGAGCATCACTACCGAGCAGCATTTCACCGAGCCGCCCTCACGCTACTCGGAAGCAAGCCTGATCAAAAAGCTCGAAACCGAAGGGATCGGACGCCCTTCGACGTACGCCCCGACCATTTCGACACTGCAGGCGCGCGATTACATCACGATCGAAAAACGCTCGATCATTCCGACCGAAATCGCTTTTACCGTCACCGAACTGCTGGAAAAACACTTCAACGAAATCGTCGACGCGGGATTCACCGCCCAGATGGAAGAGACCCTCGATGAGATCAGCGAAGCGGGGAAATCGTGGCACGCTATCCTCCTCGATTTTTATTACCCTTTCATCGAGAAAATCGAAGCGGGAAAAACGTCCATCGCCAGCCTGAAAATGGCCAAGCCGCTCGGACGGAACTGCCCGCAGTGCGGCAGCGAACTGCTCCTGCGTTCGGGACGCTACGGCGAATTCATCGCCTGCAGCGGCTTCCCGAAATGCAAATACACCGAACAGACCGAAGAGAACAAAAAAGAGGATTCGGGTGCCCCTGCGGACGAAACGAGCGAAGAGACGTGCGAAAAATGCGGTGCGCCGATGGTGATCAAAAACGGTCGCAACGGGAAGTTCCTGGCGTGCAGCGCCTATCCCAAATGCAAAAACACGAAAACGCTCGCGGAGCAGAAAGTCTCCGCGATCCCCTGCCCCGACTGCGGCGGGAAACTGATCTGGCGCCAGTCGCGCCGGGGGGCGTTCTGGGGATGCGAACATTATCCCAAATGCAAATTCATCTCGAAATTCGAACCGAGCGACAAAAAATGCGAGCTCGAAGGGTGCGACGGAGCACTGGCACGCCGTACCTACCGGAACAAAGAGGTGTACGAGTGCACCAAATGCAAAAACCGCACACCGGTGGAAGAAGAGAACGGGGAATGAAAATCGGCCTTTTGTCCGATACCCACAGTAAAAAAGGACGCTCGCAACGCCTGATCGACCATCTCGTTTCACAGGGAGCGGAGTTTTTGGTCCATGCCGGGGACATCGTCAAACCCGAAATCCTCGAGCAGCTAAAAGCCAGCGGCTTGCGCTACGTCGCGGTTTACGGGAACAATGACGCCAGACTCGTCGAATACCATGACCGATACAACCTCGTGCAAGAGCCCCATTATTTCAAACTCGGCGGTGCCGCGTTCAAACTGATGCACCTGCCGTTTTACATGACTGCGGACGCGGAAATCGTCGTTTTCGGCCATACCCACGTCTTCGAATGCGATTTCAAAAACCGCACCCTATACCTCAATCCCGGAGAGTGCTGTGCCCGGGACAAACCGTTTTCGAGCGGGGCGATGCTGGAAATCACCCAGGAATTGTTCAAAGTCACCCATTATTCGCGCGCCGTCGGGAGCGATACCTTTGAAGAACGCCATTACACTTTTGAAAGATCGTAAACCATGAAAAAAATATTTCTCTGTTCCATCTGCAACATCAACAGTGGTACCTGCAATGAAGACTGCAAGTTTTGCAGCCAAAGCATCAAGTACAAAGCCGATATCGAACGTTACAAACAAAAACCGCTTCCCCGGATTCTCGACGAAGCACGACGCCTCGAAGCGCTCGGGGCGCTCGGATTCTGCCTCGTGACGGCCCAAAAAGGGCTGGATGACAAAACCCTCGAATTCGTCTGCAACGTCGCACACGCGGTAAAAAAAGAGGTTCCAAGACTCCGTCTGATCGCCTGTAACGGCACCGCGTCGGTAGATCAGCTGCGCGAACTCCAGCGCTCTGGGGTCGCGGCCTACAACCACAACCTGGAAACCAGCCGCGAATTCTATTCTCAAATCTGCACTACCCACCCGTGGGACGAACGGTACGAGACGTGCGAAAACGTCAATACCGTCGGACTCAAACTCATCAGCGGCGGAATTTTCGGAATGGGAGAGACCCACGATGACCGCATCAGCATGCTCCGTTCGCTCAAAGAGCTGAATCCCGTATCGGTCCCGCTGAACTTTTACCATCACAATCCCGCCCTGCCGCTTAATCCCAGTCCGCTGAGCGTGGAGGAAGCCCTCTCCCTCATCACCCTCGCGCGGCAAACGCTCGATCGGGCCGACCGTATCATGATCGCCGGCGGACGCGAAGTCACCTTCAAAGAACGGCAAAACGAAATCTTCGACGCCGGAGCCAACAGCATCGTCATCGGCGACTACCTCACAACCGCCGGGCGCGATGCCCACCAGGATCTGCAAATGCTTCGCGGACTCGGTTTCGCGATTGCTACCTCACCCGAAGACAAATAGGCTATAATAGGATACCGCGATCCAGAAAGGGAGGAAGTATTCCGTGTCACAATCGGTACTGCTTACCATTGCCCGCCGCTCCATCGAAGAGGTTCTTCAAGCCGAAAACATCATCGACCGGAACGAACTGTTGGAACAATATCCCGTTTTGACGCAGCCGATCGCGACGCAGGTCAATCTCTACCTCGGCGACGAGCTCAGGGGAAGCGCCAAAAGCGCCGTTCCCGAGCATTCGCTGCTCGAAGACATCATCCGCAACGCCAAAATCGCCGCCTTTCAGGATGAGAGCTTCGCCCCTCTCGTCACCTCCGAATACCTTCGCACATCGGTCGAACTGATCCTTTTCAGCCCCGAGGGGCCCCTCAGCCATAAAGACGCCCCGATCCTCTCGGAATAATTCAGCGCGATTGGATGTAGCGGGCGATGGCGAAGCCGTGGTTCAACCCCAGCGCGATCGATCCCCCCGATTCCTGGGTAATGTCTCCGGCGACGAAAAGGCCCGGAACATTCGTCTCGTAGTTTTCATCATGGACCGGTTTTCCGTCCTCTTCGCGGATGCCGCTGCTTTGCAAAAAACCGCTCGGGGTCGTCCCCCCGATCGCATAGACGATCCGGTCGAACCGTTCCGACGAACCGTCGGAAAACAGGACGTTCACTTTTCCGCTTTCGTTTTCGACCCCCGTGATTTCGGTATTCAAAAGTGCCCGTACGGCCCGATTGGCGATGGCCTGTGCGATATCGGCCTGGTTGGTGGGATTGGCACGCCGAAACGTCCCCCGCCGGTAACAGATCGCCACCTCGTTGTTGCCGCATAACTCTACCGCGTACTCGATCGCGGAATCGCCTCCGCCCACCACCATGATTTTTTCACCCGCACCACAGCCGTCGAGCGTATAATGGACCTGATCCTTGATGGAAGGGGGGATTTTGTAATCGGGCTTGTTCGGCTTACCCATCCGTCCGATGGTCACGACGACGTATCGGGCCCGGATCGAGTCTCCCGCCACCTGTACGTCGAATGCATCGCCGTTTTTAACGATCTTCTGCACTTCGGTATGGGTCCGAAGCTCCAGGACTTCGTTGTCCAGCAGACGGTCGAAAAAATCGAGGGTCGACTCTTTGGTTCCGTCGACGAAATAGATGGTCCCGTCGAGCTCGACCTTCTGCCCCTTCCAGTCTTTGTCGACCCGCTTGCTGTCCTTGTAGAATTTACGGATGGTCGCATTGTGGTTTTCGTCTTTTTCCAGCAGCACGATATCGCGCATCCCCAGCACGTAACTTTCCACGGCCGTCGCTATGCCGGCCGGCCCGGCGCCGATAATCGCCAATTGGTAGGTGTGTCCCATCCCTTTTCCTCGTCGAATTGAATTTAATACTGTATCACAAAGAGGGATAAAATTTGATTTATGCTATGATGGGCGAATGTACTATGTAATACAACGTCATCACGGAAATCCCAAAAAGCACTACATTGCTTACACGGTTCCCAAATACATCAGTTCCAATACAAGTCAGAACGTCATCTTCGAATTCCGTCAGGACGGCGCCGTCAAACGCAAATGGGCCCCAAAAAGCGACATCGTCCTCCTCACCGACGATCGCGCCCTCTTCGAATCGATCCTCACCAAACTCGAAAACCTCAAAAAAAATCACCTCGAACGGATCGACGAAGCCGAGATGCAGCTCAACCGCGAAATCTCCGAAATGCTCAGCGCCATGCAGTTCGAATTCGACAATATTAAAGAAAGTAATTAACCTTTCGTTCACACCCTTCGATTAAAATTGTGTGTTATACTTTGTGAACTATGAATCGAAGGAGTTAATCATGAAAAAAATCGCTTTGTCCGCTTTGGTAGCGGCGACGCTCGTTTCGGCGGCGGATTACAATTACGAAATCAGCCCGGTCGTCGGGTATCTGTGGAACAGTACCTCGGACGAAACCAACGCGGGAGCGATGGGAGGGGTCGACAACCGTGCCGTCTACGGCGTCGAGCTGCAGATGAACAACGCCTGCGAGCTGATCAAGCCCGAAATTTCAGTCCTTTACGGTCGCGACCGGGCAGCCGGTTATGCCGACAAAACAGGAGTGTTGACGACCATGCTCAACGGCGTCTACGAAGTCGGCGATTTTTCGGGGATCACCCCTTTCGCCAAAGCAGGGGTCGGGTATGAATGGTACACCAATACCCATCCCAACGATTACGACGGCTTTTTACTCGACGCCGGGGTGGGGATGAAAGCCGCCCTGACCGAGCAGCTCGCGTTGAAACTCGAGGGGCTGTATCTGTACAAAATGAACCGTAACGGCGTGGACGGCAGCAACGGCGAAGTCCACAACATCGCGGCGCTCGTCGGCCTGAGCTACAGTTTCGGCGAAAAAGCGGCCCCCGCCGTCGCGGCTCCGGTTGCCGCACAAGAGACCAAGCCCGAACCCAAACCCGAACCGAAACCTGAGCCCAAACCTCTCGTGGCCGCCCCGCTTGACAGCGACAAAGACGGGGTTTTCGACTCCAAAGACCAGTGTCCCAACTCTCCGGCAGGGTTTGCGGTCGATGCCAAAGGGTGCAATCTCGACAGCGACAAAGACGGCGTGCTCGATCCTGCCGACAAATGCCCCGATACTCCGGCCGGCTTTAAAGTCGATGCCGACGGATGCCCGCTCAAAGCGACCCTTCACCTCAATTTCGCATTCGATTCAAACAAAGTCGTCGATGCCGACAGCACGGCGAAAGTCGATAATTTCGCGGCGTTCATGAAAGAAAGCCCGGCGTACAAAGCTTCGATCGTGGGTCACACCGATTCCATCGGAAAAGAAGCGTACAATCAAAAACTTTCCGAAAAACGGGCTGAAATCGTCAAATCGATGCTCGTTGAACGCGGCGTAGAAGCAGACCGCCTCTCCACCGGCGGAAAAGGCGAATCAACACCGATCGCCAGCAACAAAACCAAAGAGGGACGTGCGGAAAACCGCCGCATCGAAGTCGAACTTTCACACTAAAATGACGGGGCGGGAATCCCTTCCCGCCCTTTTTTTCTCGCTGGCTACCGCTTAACTTTTCCGCCGTATTTCTTCATAAATTTCTCTATTTTCGGAGCTATCACCGCATAGCAGTACCCTTGCGTCGGATGTTCGTCGTAATAATTCTGATGATACGGTTCCGCCGGATAAAATTCGGCGAGAGGGGAGACTTCGGTGACGATCGGAGCGTTCCAGTCGTTTTGGGCCTTTCGAATCGACTCGATGGCCTTCTGACGCTGCTGTTCGTTGTAATAGTAGATGACGGAGCGGTATTGCGTCCCTTTATCGGCCCCTTGTGCGTTGAGTGTGGTGGGATCGTGAATCACCCAGAAAATCTCGAGTATCTCTTCGTAGGTGATGACCGCCGGATCGAACGTCACTTCGACTACCTCGGCATGCCCCGTCGCACCCGTACAGACCTGCTCGTAGCTGGGATTTTTCCGCATCCCGCCGCTGTACCCGCTGACTGCGGCACTTACGCCCCGTACACGGCGGTAAACCGCTTCGATGCACCAGAAGCACCCTCCGCCCAATAACGCTTTTTCCATAACCTGTTTCCTTTTTGGTACGATTATGCGTTATTCGTTCTGTCGGACGCGTAAAAAAAATATTTTGCTTCAAAAGATTAAGATGCCCATTTTTTAATCAACTATTTGAATATTTTATACATCCCTTCGTTTACAATGTCATTGTTTCGTCAAAACCGTTATCGTCCGGTAATCTTTTATCGGTACGATACCGTTAATCTGATACGAAAGGAGTACAACCATGGAAAAGATGACGCCGTTTGACAAGATGCTGCTCAAAAAACTTCGCCGTTCCAAACGTTCGAGCTGGATGGTCGATTAACGTTTTTCTTTGCTCGCAAGAGCAACCGTTTCCTCATTTCTTCTTTTTTTCCGTTTACCGTCCGTACTTGTTTATTAACATCCCTGCGTCATAATGACATACCCATTCCACCATTGCGAGAAAAATCGATGCTGTTTGCCCTGATGATCGAAGACGATCCCGACATTACGACGCTGCTGGTCAATTTTCTCAAAAGCTACGGCATCGCCCTCACGGCCCTGCCCAACCCCGCCGAAGGGCTGGAACTCCTATCCCGCGAACGATTCGACTTTATCATCCTCGATCTCACGCTTCCCCAGATGGACGGACTGGAAGTGTGCCGGGCGATCCGAACGCTCACCGACGTGCCGATCATCATCTCCAGTGCCCGCAGCGACATCCGCGACAAAGTCGTAGCCCTGGGCTATGGCGCCGACGACTACCTCCCCAAACCCTACGAGCCGCGCGAACTCATCGCCCGGATCAAGAGCATATTGCGGCGCTACCGCCCCGAACGGGCGAACACAACCAAGCGCTTCTCCCTGAACCGGGACGAACAGTCGATCCTTTTTAACGGCGCACCCCTTTCCCTCACCCGTGCCGAGTACGAGATCCTCGCTCTTTTCATCGATCATCCCAACCAGACCCTCAGCCGCGATTTTCTTTCGGGGCATTCCGCATCGATTTCGCAGGAGAGCTCCGTACGGACGGTGGACGTCATCATCAGCCGTCTCCGGCAGAAAATCGAACACGATCCCAGAACGCCGCGACACATCCATTCGGTACGCGGAAGCGGATACCGTTTTTCGGGTTGAACGGTGGGACAGAGCATTTTTTTCCGGATCACCCTCTTTTTTGTCGTGGTGATGCTCGGCGCAGGGGTCGGATTTTACGCCCTCTCCGTTCAGCTTCGCAAAGAGCACGAATCGCGTTTGCGCACGGAAGCGCAGGCCATGCTGGGAATACTGCGCCAAAGCGTCGTTTATCCCCATGCGCGGCGGATGACGTTCCTGCGCGAAAAAGGGTATCGCGTTCTTGCGCCCGAACCTGCGTTGATGCAATCGCTGGAGCCCGCTTTTTCCGGC
Source organism: Campylobacterota bacterium (assembly GCA_040752835.1). Taxonomy (NCBI): domain Bacteria; kingdom Pseudomonadati; phylum Campylobacterota; species Campylobacterota bacterium. The sequence goes on from JBFMGG010000004.1 coordinate 103,846, forward strand.
GTTCCCGATGACTATCCGGTTGAAATCCGAGATTCGATGCGCGAAGGGATCATCCGCGTACTCAAAGATGCCGACCATCTCTACATCCACCTGGTCCGCGCATCCCCCCCGATGGTGGTCGCCAAACCCGAAGCCGCGCGTCGTTCGCTGTGGCCGGACGTCGTTTTTGCAACGGTTCTGGGTGCCTTGCTGATCCTCTACTTGGCCATTGTCCGTACCCTCTTTCCCCTCACGCGTCTCATCCGCTCCATCCGTACCTACGGCGTCAGCGGGAGGTATGAACCGATCGCTTCAAAAAGCCGGGACGAACTCGGCCTCATCAGCACGGCTCTCGATACCGCAATGCGAAAAAACCGTTCGCTGATCGAGGCGCGACAGCTCTTTTTGCGCAACATCATGCACGAGCTCAAAACGCCGATCACCGTCGGTAAACTTGCCCTTCCGTTTCTGAAAAAAGGGGAAGAAAAATCGATTCTCGAAAGGGCTTTCGTCCGGATGGAACAACTGATCCAGGAGGTCGTACGGGTCGAACAGATCACCTCCGGAGAGCTCAAACCCGACCTTCGCTCCTGCGATCCCTCCCTGATCGGCGAAAAAGCGTGCGCGTTGCTCTTTTTGCGCGAGGAGCAGCGGGTCGAAACGCGTTTTGACGGAAACCTCATCACCGCCGACTGCGATGCGTTCGTCAGCGTCTTTAAAAACCTCATCGACAACGCTCTCAAATACAGCCCCGACCACGCGGTGCGAATCGAGCAGGAAGGCGACACCCTGATCTTTTCCAACGCGGGGGATGCGTGGGAGCCCAACCGGACCCTCGCTTCCCTGAGCGAACCCTTTTTTCACAGCCGTTCCCACCCCGAAAGCTTCGGATTGGGACTTTACATCGTCAAGTCGATTCTGGACGCTCACGGTTTTGAGATGGTTCATCGCTATCAGGACGGTCGCCACCGGTTTGAGGTGACGTGTCATCGCCCGCAGACGAGCGGTTAAGCCGTATTTCGAAGCAGGCCCCTTTTGACGCGTTGTAAACGCTCAGTTTTCCCAGAAAGTGCTTTTCGATGATCGTTTTGGCCATGTACAGCCCGATCCCCGTCCCCTGGGATTCAAATTTGGTCGTAAAATAGGGGTCGAATATCTTGTCGGCGATCGCGGGGGGAATTCCCCCTCCGGTATCCTCGATCGCAATCGTGCAATAGTGCTCGTCGCTGACGCAACGGATAATGATTTTGCGCTCAGGGCTCCGATGCAGCTCGATCGCCTCGCGTGCGTTGTTGATGATGTTGATCAGCACCTGTTTGAGTTCGTTGGGGTATACAAGCACTTCCGTCAACGGATCGATCTCCCGTTCCACCGTAATCTTTTTTCGGATCAGCAGCGGTCCCAGAAGAGCTTCGACATCGTTGACAAGCGCATTGATGTTGACCGGGATCCGGCTGCGGTCTTGTTTGAAGAAATTGCGGAAGTCGTCGATCGTCTGGGACATGTACTGTATCTGGGCTTCGGCGATGTCGATCACCTTGCGCGTGTCGCTTTTGGGGTCAAGCGGGCAGTTCAGACTCAGCCGCGTCATCGACAATCCCAGGATATTGAGCGGCTGGCGCCACTGATGGGCGATCGATTCGAGCATCGAGCCGATTTCGGCCATCTTGGCCTGCTGCATCAGCAATTTTTCCTGTTTCCGGTTTTTGTCGACCGCTTTTTCGATCTCCTCCTGAAGCCGCTGATTAAACATCTCCAGTTCATCCGTCCGTTTTCGGACCAGTACGTCCAGACGGCGGTTTTTGTACGCAATGAGCACAAACAATACCGCCATGAAACCGACAATCCACCATACGACCCGATAGTTGACTTGCGGAGCCGGGTCCATAACAAGCCATCGTCCGTGAATCTCTTCGTATTCGGCCGGGGTGATGGAGCCAAGTACTTTATCGCTGATGGAAGCCAGCATCTCCCAATCCTTGCGGAACGCGAAGCCAATCTCGTACTGATAAGGGGTCTCGCCGACTACCTTGAGATGCTTGATGCCGTGGCGCTCGATCAGGTAGCTGACGACTCCCAGCCCCTCGATACACGCGTACGCTTCCCCCGAAGCGACTTTATTGAGTGCTTCAAGGGCCGAATCAGCCACGACCGGAACGATTTTCGGATAATGTTTGCGCAATATCTCTTCGGTGGCATACGAACGGACGACCGCGACTTTCTTTCCGTCCAGATCCCCCAGATCGTTGACGAAACCCACTTTGGAATTGGCCACGATCACCATCGTCTGCTTCATGTAAGGCCGGCTAAACGCCAGACGTTCCTGGCGGGTGTCGGTAATGGCGACGCACGAGAGCATGTCAAGCTCTTTGTTGTACACCGCCTGAAGTGAATCGCTCCAGTACCGGCGGCTGTAATCGACTTCGAAACGGACACCGAGGCGCTTTTCGAGAAGGGCCAGGTACGAAGCGCTGATCCCGAAATGTCGTCCGTTTTGATCGACCGATTCGATCGGCGGCCAGTCGTGGTCGATCCCCACCCGAATTACCGGATGGGCTTTGAGCCAGGCCCTCTCCTCTTGCGTCAGATGAAGAGAGCTTTGCTTGTACAGTGCCGGACCGAACGGAGGCGTCGATTTTACCACCCCCATCAGACGATACCCCTGGGCAATCATTTCCAGCCGCATGGGATCAATCGAACCGAAGCTGACGTTGGGCCTGAAAGCGAGATCCCGCAGGACTCTCCCCTCGTAGATCAGGGCTTCGAGCGATTTCCCCTGCGGATTGTAATGGCGATGGATCAGTGCGGCCGTCTCTTCAATGTGCTCAAATGCCCAGAGCCATCCGCGAATCGACGCATCGTAAAAAGCATCCGCACGCTGAGGGTGTTCGGCAATCTCCTGCTGCGTCGTAAACAAAATATCGCTGTAATAATCGAACCCGTACTCTTTGGGATCGATCGGATGGGTTTCAATGCCCATTTTCTGAAGGATAAACGGCTCGTTGGAAAGATACGCGACCATAGCATCGGTTTCGTTGCGGGCCAGCGAACGGGGATCGTACGAATGGCGCTGTAGCTTCAAATCGGCATCATGCAGCCCCGCACTGCGGAGCATCGCCTGCATCTCCGCCCCCTCAACCGTATCGGGGGTCAGCATCACCCGTTTGTGCCGGAGATCTTTGGCGCTGCGGATATTGGCGTCTTTGCGGGTGAGCAGCACCATCGGGGAAGACTGGTAAATCGCCGCCATCATGACGATCGGCGCACCCGAAGCGTAATTGACGACCAAAGAAGAACGTCCGACTCCGTATTGGGCTTTTCCCTGCGTCACCGCCTGGATCGAATGGTGTGCGCTTTTCGCGTCCAGAATCGTCACATCAAGCCCGGCATCGGCGTAATACCCTTTTTCCTTGGCGACGTAATAACCGGCAAACTGGAACTGATGCAGCCATGAAAGCTGCAACGTAATTTTCTCCGACGCCCACAGCCACGAGGACACTATCGCCAAAATCAGCAACGCTCTTTTCATACCCAAGAGTGTACCCTAACAATTATATCGCCTCCCTTATAAGCGCTTATGCTCCTTTTTGCTAGAATCGCGCCAATTTAGCCAAACAAAGGTTTTTCATGTCGGTCAAAGCCTACCTCCTCGATACCATTACCCGTCGTCCGGTCATCATCGACGGCGCCATGGGAACGCAGCTACAGGAGCGAGCCGACAAGATTCCCGAATCGGCATGGGAAGGGATGGAAGGGTGTAACGAACTCCTCAACGTCACCTGTCCCGAAGTGATGGGATCCATTTTCCACGCCTATCTTACCGCGGGTGCCGATCTGATCACCACCAATACCTTCGGTGCCTTTAAATGGGTTTTGGACGAGTACGGAATCGCTCATCGCTCCTATGAACTCGCCCGTGCGGGTGCGGCGGTCTGTAAGGCGGAATGTGAAAAGTTTTCCACCCCCGAGCATCCCCGTTTCGTTCTCGCCTCGATCGGGCCGGGGACGAAACTCCCCTCGCTTGGGCACATCCATTACGACGAAATGTTCGAGGGTTATGTCGAATGCTGTCTCGGTCTGATCGACGGGGGTGCCGATATTTTCCTTCTTGAAACCTGTCAGGACCCCCTGCAGATCAAAGCGGCGCTCCATGCGTGCGAAGCCGCCAACCGTGAACGGGGCACCAGCCTCCCGATTATGGTGTCGGTCACGATCGAACTGGCCGGGACGATGCTCATCGGAACCGATGCCCAGACGATTGCTGCCATCATGGAACCTTTCGACATTATCAGCCTCGGGTTCAACTGCGGTACGGGGCCCGAACAGTACGCCAAGCACGTCCGCACCCTCAGCTCGGTCTGGGGCAAACCGATTTCGGTCCACGCCAACGCCGGACTCCCCCAAAACCGCGGAGGGTATTCGTTTTATCCGATGGGGCCGGACGAGTTTGCCGAACGTCAGTACGGTTTCCTCGAATACGATGGGGTCAGCTTTCTGGGGGGATGCTGCGGCACGACCCCCCAGCATATCCGCGCACTCGTCAACAAAGTATCCGCGGTTGCCCCGAAAAAACCTGTCGGGAGCCAGCCCAATGCGCTGGCCTCGCTTTTTGGCACAGCGGCACTGATGCAAGAACCCGCACCGCTCCTCGTCGGCGAACGATCGAACGCTACGGGTTCGAAAGCATTCCGCGAGCTCCTGCTGGCCGAAGATTACGAGGGGACGCTCAGCGTCGCGCAAGAACAGGTGCGCGCCGGGGCGCACGTCCTTGATCTCTCAGTCGGGTTTGCCGGACGGGACGAGACCAAAGACATGAATGCCGTCATGGCCCTCTACGCCCAGAAGATCAACCTCCCGATGATGCCCGACTCGACCCAGACCCCGGCGCTCGAAGCGGCACTCAAGCTCATCGGGGGAAAACCGATCATCAACTCGGTCAACCTCGAAGACGGGATTGAGAAGTTCGACAAAGTGTGCGCGCTGGCGAAAAAATTCGGTGCGGCCCTCGTCTGCCTCACGATCGACGAAACCGGCATGGCCAAAACCAAAGAGCGTAAACTCGAAGTGGCGGAGCGGATCTATGAACTGGCAACGAAGAAGCACGGGATCAACCCCGAGGATCTCGTCTTCGACCTCCTCACTTTCACCGTCGGAAGCGGCGATGAAGAGTACCGCGATGCGGCGATTCAAACAATCGAAGCGATCCGTGAACTGCGGTCACGCCATCCCGAAGTCGGGGCCATCCTTGGACTTTCGAACATTTCGTTCGGTCTGCATAAAGACGCCCGGCCCTATCTGAACTCGGTCTTTTTGCACCACTGTATCGAAGCGGGTCTCACCTCGGTCATCATCAACGTCAAACACATTATCCCGATGGCCAAAATCAGCGACGAGGACAAAAAAATCTGTGAAGATCTCCTCTTCGACCGCCTCCCTGATGGAGCCGCCCTCTTTAATTTCATCAACCACTTCGACAGCCGCGAAGCGATCGATACGGCCGCCGAAGACGAAGCCTATCTGGCCATGAGCGACGAGGAGAAGATCGCCAAGCTCCTGATGGACGGCGACAAGGAGCGGATGCTGCCGCTCGTCGAAGAGGTGCGCCACCGTATCGCCCCGGAAAGAATCGTCAACGAAATTTTGATCGATGCGATGAAGGTGGTGGGGGAACTTTTCGGCTCGGGACAGATGCAGCTGCCGTTCGTACTGCAAAGCGCCGAAACGATGAAAGCGACCGTCGACGCCCTCAATCCCCACCTGCCCAAACAGGAAAAGACGGCCGAAACCGTTTTGGTGCTGGGAACGGTCAAAGGGGACGTCCACGACGTGGGGAAAAATCTCGTCGACATCATCCTCACCAACAACGGGTTCAAGGTTATCAACCTGGGGATCAAGGTAGAGCTGGAAAGTTTCATCGAAGCGGTCAAAAACTCCAACGCTTCGGCGATCGGGATGAGCGGATTGCTCGTCAAATCGACGCAGGTGATGAAAGAAAACCTCGAAGCACTCGCCCGTGAAGGGATCGAAATCCCGATCCTTCTGGGAGGCGCCGCGCTAACGCGCAGCTTTATCGACGATTTTTGCCGTCCGATCTACAAGGGGCCGATTTTTTACTGCAAAGACGCGTTTGACGGGGTCACCGCGATGGGGCGGATCGAAGCGGGGAACATGGATACCGATTTGCACGGCAACGTCCGAGACGACTGGGAGACTACCCCCAAAGAGGAAATCGTCATCCCTCCGTTCGAAGAGCTCACGATGCCCTCACGCGACGTGCGGATCCCCACGCCGCCGTTCTGGGGGCGTCGCGTCATGGCCATCACGCCGCAGACGATGAATCTGGCGTTTGAATGGGTCAACCACAAAATCCTCTTCAAACAGCGCTGGGGATACAATTCCAAAGGGCTTTCCAAAGAGGCCTACCAAAAACAGCTCGACGACGTCGTGTGGCCCGCTTACGAGCGGCTCAAGTCGCAGTTTCTGAACGAAGGACTCTTCGATCCCAAGGTCGTTTACGGCTACTGGCCCTGCCGGGGCGACGACACGACGCTGCTCGTGTTCGATGCGGGGGAGGGGTGGAACAGCGAAAGCGAGCGTAACCGGGAACCGCTGGAGAGCGTGATCGCCCGCGCAACCCATCAGTTCACCTTTCCGCGTCAGCGCAAAGCGCCCCACCGGGCGCTCAGCGACTTTTTTCACCGTGACCGCCACGACCTCCTCGCCCTCACCTGCGTGAGCGCCGGATCGCGTCTGAGCGAATACGAAAAAGAGCTTTACGATGCGGGGAAATACGCCGAATATTACCTGGTCCACGGCCTTGGGGTAGAACTGGCCGAGGCGCTCGCCGAAATTGCCCACAAACAGATCCGTCTGGACCTTGGGATCAGCGAGAACGAAGGCTCGACATTGGCCGACGTACAAATGAACCGCTATCAGGGATCGCGCTACAGTTTCGGCTATCCGGCGTGTCCGGATCTCGAACTCAATGCGCCGCTTTTCGATCTGCTCAAACCCGAAGAACTGGGGATCACCCTCTCCGAAACGTTCCAGATCGTCCCGGAACAGTCGACGTCGGCGCTCGTCGTCTACCATCCGAACGCGACGTATTACAATATTTAAGGGTGTAAGGGAATTATTTTTTCCACACCTTATCGATCCATTCCCCCATCTTTGCTTCGTAGCCGATGTTTTTAAACTCGACGAACCGGAGCGGTTTGGCGAGGTATTTTTGTTCGACCCATCCTCCGAAATCATGGGGATAGCGGTACCCCTTGTGCTGCTGACGCAAGTGTTCGGGTATTTCCAGGATCAGCCCCTCGCGTACCGCCTGCTGCGCGGCATTGATCGCGTTATAGGCGGTATTGGATTTGGGGGAAGCGCACAGGTAGATGACCGCCTGCGAGAGGATGATCCGTGCTTCGGGATATCCGATCTGTTTCACGGCGCCCATCGCCGATGCCGTCAGCGTCAACGCCTGGGGGTTGGCGTTGCCGACGTCTTCGGATGCGAGGATCACCAGACGCCGCGCGATGAATTCGGGGGGTTCTCCCCCCTCAATCAGGCGTGCCAGATAATACACCGCCGCATCCGGATCGCTCCCGCGGATGCTTTTGATCAAGGCCGATGCGAGATCGTAATGGACCCCCGCTTCGGAGCTCCCCCGCGCCTGTGCCGCAGGACGCAACGAGGTAAGCAGCTCTTTGGTGATCGGTTTCTTGAGCGCTGCGGCCACTTCGAGGAGTTTGAGCATCGCTCTCGCATCACCGCCCGAACTGCGGATCAGGTATTCACGCGCTTCCTCGTCCGTTTCTATCCCCGTACGAACTAACAAAACGGCTAACGCTTCCTCACCAATCTCTTTGAGTTCGAACAGTAACGAGCGCGATCTCATCGCCGCCGTAAGGCTGAAATAGGGGTTTTCAGTCGATGCACCGATTACTAACACACTGTTTTTTTCCATAACCGGCAGTAACACTTCCTGCTGATTTTTCGAAAGACGGTGCACTTCGTCGATAAAGATCAACGGACGTTCGAGGGCGTTTTCGTATTGGTCGAAGACCTTGCGCAGCTGTTCGATCTTCAACGACGTGGCATTGAATTCGTAAAACGGAAGCCCCATAGCCGAAGCGATAATCCGGGCCATCGACGTCTTGCCGCAGCCGGGGGGACCGTAGAAAAAAGAGTGGGTGAGGGCTCCCTCTTCGCACAACGCCCGCAGCGGAGCTTCCGGGGAACACAGATGTTCCTGCCCCACTACCTCGTCAAAGCTTTTGGGGCGGAGAAGATAGGTAAAGTCCAAAAACGTTATCCCGCAATGACCTTGATCACGACTTCACGGGCCTGGCGGGGACCGTCGAATTCGCCGAAAAAGACCCCCTGCCATTTCCCGAACATGGGACGCCCTTCGTGAACGGGGATGCTGACCGATGCTCCCATGCGCGACGATTTGAGATGTGCCGCGGCATTGTCGCCGACGTGGGTGTAATGCTCATCGCTCGGGATCGTTTTGGACAACGCGGCAAGAAGGTCCCGGCGCAGGTTCGGATCGGCGTTTTCGAACAAAAAGACGCTTCCCGTCGTATGCGGGGTGAAGACGACGCAGATCCCCTCTTTGACTCCGGAAGTGATAACGGCTTCGCTCACCTCCTTACTGATGTCCATCAACTGTGTTTTGTGACTGGTCGGAAATTTGAGTATTTTCATTTTTTACGTTCACCTTTTACGAATTTTTTTGCGGATGCGGATTTTTCTTTCGCAGGTCTGGCATCTTTCTTCCCTTCCAGGGGATGATGTCGCCGCTCGTCGGGTTTGGGTTTTGATTTTTCGGCTTTTTCAACCGCTTCGAGAAAATCGCGAAGCGAAGCGTATTCGCTCCGTTCCAGAAAACGGACCTTGCCCGTCGGGAGGTTGTTCAGATCGATCCCGCCGAAACTGAGCCGCTTGAGGTCCACGACCTCGGCGCCGAAATGGGCAAAAAAACGACGGAGTTCCCGATTCTGCCCCTCCCCGATCGCCACTTTGAGGACCGAATAATCCCCCTGGTTTTTCTGGATCTGGTAGGCGAAAAACGGGGCGAACGTCATCGAGGTGATCTCGCTTTTTTCATGCGCTCCCGCGCTCGCATCCTCGACGGTAATCCCCTCGTCCATCGCCTTCATCATCGCCTCGGAGACGGGGCCTTTGATCTTGATTTTGTAAACCCGTTCCATCTTCGACGTCATCAGGGCCGTGGCGACCCGCGACGCGTCGGTGAGCAGCAGCAGACCCTCGCTGGCGAAATCAAGCCGCCCGACAGGAATGTAGTGGCGGTACTGCTTGGCAAGCGAATCGTAAATGGTTTTGCGTCCCTGCGGGTCTTTTTTGGTGACGAGTTCGCCTCTGGGTTTGTTGTAGACGATGACGGTGAACTGATCCTGCGGAACGATCTTTTTGCCGCTGATCATCACCTGGTCGTGTTTTTCGTCCACCTGGGTCGCGGGGTTCGTTTCGATCTCGCCGTTGACGCGGACGTAGCCGTCCTGGATCGCCTGGTCGGCCTCACGTCGCGAATAGGTCGAGTAATGGGCGATAAATTTGTTCAGACGCATCATGAAATACCTGCCTCCACAAGAGTGTGAAGGTGCAGCGCACCCTCAATTTTACCGGCTTTGTCGGTGACGACCAGCAACTGGATTTTTTTGGACTCGATCAAGACGAGGGCGTCGCTGGCCAGCATCGTCGCATCGTCGATTATCAACGGGTGCTTGGTCGCATACGCCGACGCCGGAGCATCAAGCGAGAACGATTCGTTCATCAAGGCGCGGCGGATATCGCCGTCACTGAGAAGCCCCGAGAGTTTCCCTTGCGCATCGCGCAGCATAACCGTCCCCAAACGTCCCTCGCTCAGAGCCAAAATAGCTTCTTTGAGCGGCGTGTCTTCCTCGACGATCGGAAGGTTTTCCGTCCGCATCAAATCGGAAACTTTGACAAACAACCGTTTGCCCAGCGAACCACCGGGATGGAACGAAGCAAAATCCTCTTTTTGAAAATTGCGCGCCTTCATCAGGCAGACCGCCAGCGCATCCCCCATCGCAAGCGTCAATGTCGTCGAAGAGGTAGGGGCCGCATCCAGCGGACAGGCTTCCTTGCTGACATTGATATTGATCACGACGTCGCTGTATCGCCCCAACGTCGAACCGCTATTGCGGGTCATCCCGATAAGGGGGATATCGAACCGCTTGATGTGGGGGAGGATCGAGCTGAGCTCTTCGCTCTCGCCGCTGTAACTGATGGCGAGTACGGCGTCTTCTTTCCCGATCATCCCCAGATCGCCGTGAAGCGCTTCGGTAGGGTGGAGGAAAAAGCTCGGCGTTCCGGTCGAGGCGAACGTCGCCGCGATCTTTGCCCCGATCAGTCCCGATTTTCCGACACCGGTGATGATCAGCTTCCCTTTGCATCCAAGGATAATCTCTACGGCGCGTTCGATCTCTTCACCCATCCGTTCCGTTGCCTCACGGAGCATGGCGGCTTCGATTTCAAGTGTGTTTTTGGCTATTGCGATATAATCGTTGTTCATAAAAATAATTATAGCCGAATAACCTTATTAATTCAGGGCCGACCATGCGCAATCTCTATCTTGAAGTCAATTCGCTCGATCAGCGCGGCGTTTCCAAATACGCCCTTTCCGAAGAAATCATGATGGAACACGCCGCTGCGGGGATCAATACCCAAATCCGCAGCCGTTTTCCCCGAGGCTCCTCCGTATTGATCGCCTGCGGCAGCGGCAACAACGGTGCCGATGGTCTGGCGCTCGCCCGTCTGCTGGCGGGGGATTACCGTATCAGCGTCCATCTTCCTTTCGGGGCAAGCTCGCCGCTTGCGCAGCGCCAACGCGAACGGCTCGAAGCGATGGGGTACCGACACTCCCCCATCGAGGGGCCCTACAACGTCGTCGTCGATGCCCTTTTCGGCAGCGGGCTCTCGCGGGCGCTTGGGCCGACCGCGATCGAAGTGATGGAAAAGCTCAACGCCCTGGAAGGCTTCAAAATCGCCTGCGACATCCCCAGCGGCCTTTATCCTTCGGGCACCCCCGACCGTTACACTTTCCGCGCCGACCTCACCCTCACGATGGGCGCCCTCAAACGCTCCCTCTACAGCGACGCGGCCAAAGAGGTATGCGGGGAGATCCTCACCTGCGATCTGGGAATCGGACGCTCGTTTTACGAAATCCCATCGGCATGGCAGCTCCTCGAAGAATCCGATCTCGCTCTGCCGATACGGACCCGCGCTTCGGCACACAAGGGCAGCTACGGCCATCTCGCCGTCGTCTGCGGCGAAAAAACGGGGGCGGCCGTCATCGCCGGTTCGGCGGCCCTGCGCTTCGGAACGGGTCTGGTAAGCCTCATCAGCAACGAAAACGTCACCATCCCGTACGAACTGATGCAGAGTCATTCCGTCCCTTCCGCCTCGACCGCCATTGCGATGGGAATGGGGCTTGGATGCGAATTCGACGACGGCGAACTCGCAACGTTCCTGAACAATGAACTGCCGATGGTGCTCGACGCCGATATTTTTTATCACCCGCTCCTTCCCGGAGTGCTGAAGCGGAACAACCTCGTCCTGACCCCTCACCCGAAAGAATTTACCCAGATACTGCGTGTCACGGGATTGGCCGACATCGACGTCGGCGAACTCCAAAACGACCGGTTCGGTTATGCCTCCGCCTTTTGCGCGGCCTATCCCGAAGCGGTCCTCGTTCTCAAAGGATCGAATGTCATCATCGGTCGAAAGGATCGTTTCTTCATCAATCCCCACGGAACCGTCGCGTTGGCCAAAGGGGGAAGCGGGGATGTCCTCGGCGGACTCATCGGCGCATTGCTCGCCCAAGGGGTGGACCCCCTCGATGCCGCCATACAGGGTTCGCTCGCCCACACCCTTGCAGCCAAAGGATTCGAAGGGCATAATTACGCTCTCACTCCGTTTGACCTGATAGAAAGAATAGCCCGTTTATGAAAAAAATCGTTGCCCTCTTCAGCGGCGAGGGGACCAACCTCGCCAACCTGATCGACAAACTCCACCTTAAACACTGCGCCATCGTCGCCGCCATCACCAACAACCCCGAAGCCGCTGGAATTGCCAAAGCCCGCGCCGCCGGAATCCCGGTCGACGTACTCGATCACCGCGACTTCGAGAGCCGCGAAAGCTATGACACGGCACTGGTGAAACTGATCGGTGAATATCAGCCCGACCTGGTCGTTTTGTGCGGCTTTATGCGGATTCTCACCCCCGCATTCACCTCGCAGGTCCGCTCCATCAACCTCCATCCATCACTCCTTCCCGCATTCAAAGGCTCCCGTGCGATCGAACGGAGTTTCGAAAGCGACGAAAACGTATGCGGGGTGAGCGTTCACTGGGTTACCGACGAACTCGACGGAGGAGAGGTGATCATGCAAAAAAGCTTCATCAAAAGCGCGGACGAAACGCTCGAGAGCTTCACCGCCAAAATCCGCGCCATCGAACACGACATCCTCCCCTTAAGCGTCATCGCCTTGCTCAAGGAAGCATAGAATTCCTAAGAGTTTCTATGTTATAAGTCCCACATTAAACTCCCAAGGAGCCATCTTTATGCATACTCTGCAAATCGGAAAGTACACTCTCGGCAGCCGTCTCATCGTCGGCAGCGGCAAATACGATTCATTCGAAACCACCAAAGCGGCGACGCTCGCCAGCGGATCGGAGCTCATCACCGTAGCGGTACGGCGTCTTAACATCACCAACCCGAACGAACCGAACCTCCGCGACACGTTTGCGGGGACAAACGTGAAATTTCTCCCCAATTCCGCGGGATGTACGACCGCCGAAGAGGCGATTACCCTTTTTCGCCTCACGCGCGAAGCGACCGGCATCGACCTCATCAAGCTCGAGGTGATTGGGGATACCCAAAAAACCCTCTACCCCGACGTCCTTGAGACGATCAAAGCGTGTGAAGTGTTGGCGAAAGACGGCTTTACGATCATGGCGTACACGTCTGATGATCCGATCATGGCACGCCGCCTCGAAGACGCGGGAGCCCATGCGATCATGCCGCTGGCCGCACCGATCGGTTCAGGCCTCGGGGTGCAAAACCGCTATAACATCGTGTTTGTCCGCGAAGCGGTCAAAGTCCCCGTCATCGTCGATGCGGGAATCGGATGCGCTTCGGATGCGGCGGCGGCGATGGAGCTGGGAGCGGACGGGATTTTGACCAATACGGCGATCGCGCAGGCGAAAGATCCGATCGCGATGGCCGAGGCGATGAAACACGCCGTCATCGCGGGGAGACTCAGCTATATGGCCGGTCGGATTCCGAAACGGCCGTACGCGACGGCATCCTCACCCGTAGACGGGATGATCCAGTTTTAATGCTCTATACTTTTCTTTTTCATAAGAAAAGTATCAAAAGAAAATCGCCCTCACACCAAGTCGCTTAACCAGCCGCTTTTGCACTGCTGCAACGCGGCTTGGCTCTGGGTGTGGTGTGAGGGCAGAAAGTATTTGATGGAATGATTTTCGCATTCGCGAAAATAGATAACAAAACCCCCACGATCCAATACCTAGAGCCGCTCCGTTGGCAGCAGTGCCGAGAGGAACGAGCGTTCTTGGATCGCGGTATGCTCTTTTGGTACTTTTCTCGCTAAAGAGAAAAGTACATTACGCTTCTATATAATCCAGATCCTCATGAAACGTTTCCCGCGTGTAGTACAGGGCGATCAACGCGATCGCAAACGTCACCCCTCCGACCACCGCCGCCGATCCCAGAACCCCCATGCTCTCTTTGAGGAGCATGAAACTCGACGTGATGGGGACGACCGAACCGCGGACGAAATTGGGAACCGTCGTCGCAACGGTCGCACGGATATTGGTCCCGAACTGCTCGGCCGCCATCGTGATGAACAGTGCCCAGTAGCCGCAGAAAACCCCCAGCCAGAACGCCGCCACGTAAAACGCCTCGGCACTTGCCCCAGAGAGGGTGAAATAATACACCACGCTCGCCACCGAAAGGACCATAAAGACGGCATACGCCCGTTTCCGGCTTCGCATCCGCTGCGAGAGGTAACCGCTGGCGAGATCGCCGACGGAGAGGCCGATGTAGGTGTACATGAGCGCTGCCCCCGCGCTTACTTCACCCTGGATGGAGAGGGCGGTTGCGAATTCGGGAGAGAACATCACCAGTACCCCGACGACGTACCACAGCGGCATTCCGATAACGATCGCTTTGAGGTATTTGGCAAAAAGCTTTTTATGGCTGAAAAGGGCGAAAAAGTGACCCCGTTTGACGTCGTCGCTTGCATGGTGTTCGAACATCGCCGATTCACGGACGCGGAAGCGGAGGACGAGCAGCATGAACCCCAGTACCCCGCCGATGATGTAGGCGTTACGCCAGGCAAAATGCTCGGCGACGATGTTGGCCGCGACTACTCCCAGAACTCCGAACGCCGCAATCGTCATCACCCCGTATCCACGGTACTCCTTGGGAAGGATTTCGGCGACCAGCGTCACCCCCGCCCCCAGTTCTCCGGCCAACCCGATTCCCGCGATAAAACGCAAAATCGCGTACTGTTCGACGTTGGTGACAAACGCGTTGAGCAGATTCGCCACCGAATAGAGGATGATCGAGGCAAACAGCACCGACAGGCGCCCCCGCTTGTCCCCCAGAACCCCCCAGAGGATCCCCCCGATCAGCATCCCCGCCATCTGGGCGTTGAGGATGATCGATCCCCAGTAGGTAATCCCCTCTTTGTCCAGCCCCAGCTCGGTGAGGCTCTCGACCCGGACGACGCCGAACAAAATAAGGTCGTAGATATCGACGAAATACCCCATCGCGATGACGATGACGGGGAGCGTTAAAACCTGGCGTACCACCGAAAGCGACGACGACATCAGAGTCCTTCCGTTTTTGAATTTTTCACGCTGTAAAACGCGTAGATCAGCATCCCGATGATCGACCATCCGATAAAGCGCAGCCACGTATCAAAAGGGAGCCCGGCCATCATGAACACGATCAGGATAAAATTGAGCGGCATCAGGATTTTAAACGCGGGAATCCGGAAAGCGGGCTGTATCGTGTTCTGACGGCGAAGAACGATGATCGCGACCGCGACCATCAGGTACGCGAACAGGGTTCCGATATTGACCAGCTCGGCAAGCGTTTTGAGCGGAACCAACCCCGCAAGGATACTCAGAAAAACCCCGCCGAGCAACGTCGCCTTGAAAGGGGTGTTGTATTTGGGATGAATCTCGCTGAGGCTTTTGGGGAGCAGGTTGTCCCGGGAGAGGGCGAACAAAATCCGTGTAAAGCCCAATCCCATGACGATCATCACGGTCGTAATCGTGATGACCGCTCCCAGCGCGATGACGTTGGCGGCAAAGGGCTCATTGACCCGGTAGAGGGCAAACGCCAGCGCATCGGGAACGTTGAGTTCCTGATACGGAACGATCGCGGTGAGGGTGAAACTGACGAGGATGAAAAACACCAGGCTCAACGCCAGCGAAAGAATCAGCCCCAGCGGAATGTTCCGTTCGGGGTTTTTGGTCTCTTCGGCAACGGTACTGATCGCGTCGAATCCCAGATAGGCGAAAATGAGCAATGCCGCGGCATGCCACACCCCTTCCCATCCGTATGGGAAAAAGTTCGTGAGGTTATTCCAGTCGACGTGCGGCAGCCCGACAAAGACGAAAACGGCCAGCACGGTAAGTTTGATAAACACGATTGCCGTATTGACCCGAGCGCTCTCTTTGATCCCGATGGCGAGGAGAATGAAAATCGCCAGGATAATCCCAAACGCGCTGATATCGATATAAGTTCCGTTTGCGGGATCATACGCCCCGCTGAGCGCTTTTGGGATCGCGACCCCGACGCTCTCTTCGAGAAACCGGCGCAGATACCCCGACCATCCCGTCGCGACCGCCGCGGTGGCAACCCCGTATTCCAACAGGAGATTCCATCCCACAAACCACGCAAAAACCTCACCCAGCGATGCGAACGTAAAACTGTACGCACTTCCCGCGACGGGAAATGCAGAACTGAGTTCCGCGTAAATCAGTGCCGTGATCCCGATCATCACCGCCCCCAGCAAAAACGACAGCACGATCGCAGGACCCGCCATCGTCGCCGCCGCCTGACCGGTAATGACGAAAATACCCGCGCCGATCACCGCGCCGATGCCGATAAACGTAACGTCCATCAGGCCGAGGCGGCGCTGAAACTCCCCGCCGACCCCCGACATGTCTTTTTTCCGAAAATACTTTTTCATTCCCCTCTCACCCCTTCGTTGGAATTGTGCCTCTTATGGCCCCTATACCGCGATAATAAGTCCCGATTATACATAAAGTTTGATGGCGTTTTCTTGTCCGCATTCCCCTTCCCCCTCCGTTTCCCGAAAAACATTACCATTGTAAACACGTCTCTTGACAAGATTTTTTCTTTCCGATATAATTTCGCCTCACTAATTTAGCTCGCTTTTGAGTAAATTAGGAAGGTCGGGGCGTAGCTCAGTATGGTTAGAGTACTTGGTTTGGGACCAAGGGGCCGGAGGTTCGAGTCCTCTCGCCCCGACCACGTTTTTTTCTTTCCTGTATCATTCAAATAGATTTTTTCATGGTGGGTGTAGCTCAGTTGGTTAGAGCACCAGATTGTGGTCCTGGGGGTCGTGGGTTCAATTCCCATCATCCACCCCATGTTTCTGTTTGGATACCTTTTGATACGCGATGTTTTAGAAGGATGTGCGTCCGTAGCTCAATTGGATAGAGTAACGGACTTCGGATCCGTAGGTTATAGGTTCGAACCCTATCGGGCGCACCATATAGTCTTTCGCGTCCTTAGCTCAGCTGGATAGAGCAATGCCCTTCTAAGGCATCGGTCAGAGGTTCGAATCCTCTAGGGCGTACCACCTTAGACTTTTATACTGTATCGTGCGCGGACGTGGTGAAATTGGTAGACACGCCAGACTTAGGATCTGGTGCCTCACGGTGTGAAGGTTCAAGTCCTTTCGTCCGCACCATGCCTTAAATAGGCACTTTTCAAGCTTTTTCTTCTTTTTTTTAAGAAATAAAAAAAATCATTTTTTACTACATTTTTACTACAACCTCTACTATTAGCTCAAACTTTTTTTCGCGTGATAATTTTATTTTTTCAACGAAGCTACCCATACTCCACTTTTCATGAAAAATATCGTAACAATATGAAACGTTTTGATACACTTTGATAGCCTATGAAAATTTATTAACATAGCTCTTTTTTTCAACTATGATTCCCCCGTTACGATTATTCAACGGGGTACCAAGTGTTTTATCACTCCCAAGTGATGGAAGCCTCTCGGCTTCCCGTTGAGTAATTCAATTGGGACACTTGGTACCTGCGCCCTTACTCACAAATCCATTCCCATTGTTCAATATATGAAAGGCGTATCATCAAGCGTCTGGTGAAGTATATATTTTGATTGTGACCATCATAGTCTCTGCTCATAATGCAGTACCCGAAATATAGAAAAAAGAGTAGAAGTTGATGCGGCTGCGGCTGGCTCTCACAGGGAAACCAAAAGGGGGATCGATCACACGCGAAAAGTGGCGCTGTGGTAGATACTATGCTCTCTGCACCTTCTCATACCGACCTAAATCCAAGACTCTCACATAATGGACACGGAACAAACTGTACAGCACAACCGACAGTTGATGGTATGCTCTTGCCGAGCGTGAAAAAGGCGAAGAGGCTATTCGACGATCAATCGAAACGACGGAATTATAACGTAAATTTAGTTGGTGGAATTTCAAGTGCGGAGAAGTATGCCCAATTTTTTGGGAGCTTTGAAGCCCCTAACTGCGTCATCTCCTCACTTCTCACTCTGGAATGTGATAAAGAAAGAAGAAAATCAGGGGCGAGGCAAACAGGATGAAAATGATTTTTAGCGAAAATTATTTGAGACTATATCGTTCTCAATCTTTTCGCGATTATACAAGACCAAGCCGTTAATATAATGGTAGTGTATCCCCTCATGAAGCACTCCTTTATTTCTAAGTTGATATGTCCAGTTTTTACTGCGTCCAAAATATAAAGCCAGCTCAGTTTCAGTGAGCAAAGGTTTATTCAATCCATTAGAAATGATAAGTTTTTCAGATAGCTCAATTGAGCTACCAATGAGTTGTACGACTTGGTCATGCAAAAGATCCACGGGAATCTTTCGTATGGTGTCACCTAAGAACACTTTGCAAATGGCCTGTTCGCTTAGAGTTACTTAAGTGCAATTGTTTTCGAATTTAGCATTAGAACCGTTGAGTAACAATTCCTATGATATTCGTTCATTCGTTTATTTTAGATCAGTAGCAGAATTGAAACAACTCTTTTACTTAGATCCATTTCTCTTTTCTAAATCATATACATGATTCAGTTTGATAACGTTATCAATACTTGTCTATACCCTCTAGAACATCAAATATCCATGAAGTTTTAAGACTCGATCCATATAGCATTTTCCAGTGAAGCTATTTATTTTCTATTGAATCTTCAATTGCCTCAAATTTTGAAGATTTATTGTGTTTAAATTCATCCCGATCCAAATTATATATTAGAATAGAAAAGAAAGCAAGTGTATTATTTTATAAATAAAACATAAAATTTGACAACGCCAAAAAAAAGTTGTATTATTTTGCTGTAAAACAAAATGGAGCATAAATGAAGGTTGGAAAAATTTCTGACATTAGAATCGGTTTGCCTTTAGCTCGTAAAAAAGGTGATATTCATGATGATCAGTTTTTTAGATACAAAGCGGTCACATTAAAAGCTTTCTCTTCAACGGGTCAGTTGCTTCATGATGAGCTCGACGAGTTCATTGCAAGCGAGGAATTGAGTGAAAGCTACATCACACAAGAAGGTGATATTTTGGTTCGATTGAGAGAACCGAATACGGCTGTCTATATTGATAAAGAAAGTAGCGGTTTGCTTGTTCCTGCATTAATGGCGATCATCAAACCAAAAAAGGAAATCAATAGTCGTTATCTCACCCACTATATCAACTCAAATGAAGCACAAAAAAGACTTCACAAAGAGCTTCAAGGGACAACGATCCAAATGCTCAAAGCAAGTGAACTGGCTGATTTAGACGTAACTTTACCACCCGAAGAGACTCAAGAAGAAATTGTTGCGATGCTGAATCTTGCCAATCGTGAGATCGAGCTACTTGATACTCTCAAATCACTAAAAACGCAATTCAAAAATGAACTACTCGACACTATTTTAAAAAAGGAAATAAATCAATGAAAACAACAAAAGAAGTAATCAATAACGTAGTATGGAAAGCATGTGACACCTTTCGAGGGACAATGGATAGTTCACAATACAAAGACTACGTCCTCAGTATGCTATTCGTCAAATATCTATCGGACTTCTATAAAGAGAAACTTCAAACTCTTAATGACAAATACAATGGGGATGAAGATCGTGTACAAAGAGCACTCCAGAGAGAAAAATTCGTTCTCGATGAGAGCTGCACGTTTGAATATCTACTCAAACATAAAGAGGCAAATAATCTTGGTGAAGTTATCAATAAAGCCCTTGAAAAGATAGAAGAAGACAACCCTGAAAAACTCGAAGGGATCTTTAGAAACGTTGATTTCAATGACAAAAAAGTTCTCGGCGATACCAAAGAGAGAAACAGTATCCTCAAACACCTTCTCGAAGATTTTAGCGATTCGCGACTGGATTTGAGCCCGAGCAAACTCACTGGTCAAGACATCATTGGAGACAGCTATGAATATCTAATCGCTCACTTTGCTAGTGATGCAGGTAAAAAAGGTGGTGAGTTTTTTACTCCAAGCGAAGTCTCAACACTATTAGCAAAACTCGTAGAGCCAAAAGAGGGCGATCGAATCTACGATCCTACTTGTGGTTCTGGATCATTGCTTATCAAGGCATCTAAAGAAGTCGGATCTGCAAACTTCGCTATTTACGGTCAAGAGAAAAATGGGCAAACGCACGCGCTTTGCCGGATGAATATGTATCTGCACGAGATTAACGATGCCAAGATCGAATGGGGGGATACCATCAGAAACCCTTTGCACGTCGAAGATGACAAGCTCATGAAGTTTGATGTGGTCGTTGCCAATCCACCGTTCAGTCTCGATAAATGGGGGGCAGATTTCGCTGAAAATGACCCTTATAGAAGATTTAGTGATTATGGCATACCACCAAAAAGCAAAGGCGATTACGCCTTTGTGACTCACATGATCAAAAGTCTCAATGAAAAAGGGAGAATGGGGGTTGTCCTCCCTCATGGTGTCTTATTTCGTGGTGCCAGTGAAGGAAGAATCCGAGAGAAACTGATCAATGAAAATTTACTCGATGCTGTCATCGGATTACCGGCGAATCTCTTCTTTGGTACTGGTATTCCAGCTACGATCCTTATATTTAAAAAGAATAGAACTCAAAAAGATATTCTCTTTATCGATGCAAGTAAAGAAGAAGTTGATAAAGCTAAAAATCAAAATAATCTAACCGAAGAAAATATCCAAAAGATACTTGACACATACAGAAGTAGAAGTGAGATAGAAAAATATTCTCATGTGGCAACGATAGAAGAGATACAAGAAAACGACTATAACCTCAATATTCCAAGATATGTCGATACATTTGAAGAGGAAGAACCGGTAGATATCGAGACTACAAAAGCAAGTATTGAAAAAGTGGAAAATGAATTAGCATCTATCAAAACTCAAATGAGTGCATATCTCAAAGAGTTGGGACTATAAGATGGAAACAATAGCTCCAAGTGGATATAAAAAGACCAAAGTTGGTGTTATCCCAACGGATTGGAATTTGCACCGAATTGACGAAGTGTTAACAAGAGTACGAAAACCTCTTGAAGTAAAGCCTGACGAAAAGTATCAAGAAATAGGGATTCGATCTCATGGGAAGGGACTTTTCTACAAAGATTTTACTACTATTGATGAGATAGGTGATAAATCAGTGTTTTGGGTTGAACCAGATTGCTTTATTGTTAATATCGTATTTGCATGGGAACAAGCCATAGGGAAAACTACTGAAAATGAAAAAGGTATGATTGCTTCTCATCGATTTCCGATGTATAAGCCTCAAAAGAACATATTAGATCTTGATTATTTGGTTTACTTGTTTAAATCTAAACGCGGTAAGTATTTACTCGAACTCGCTTCACCGGGTGGGGCTGGACGGAATAAAACACTGGGGCAAGGTGAATTTGCAGAACTTCAAATTCCATTACCACCTTTTAGTGAACAAGAAAAAATAGCTCACATACTTACTACTTGGGATGAAGCCATCGTAAAACAAGAAGAGCTTATCAGAGAGAAAGAACAACTTAAAAAAGGGCTTATGCAAAAGCTACTAAGTGGTGAAATTCGTTTTGATGGGTTTTCAGATCCATGGAAATTTGTAAAACTTGGAGACTTACTGGACTATGAGCAACCAACACAATATTTAGTTAAAGATACTAATTATAATGACAGTTACGATACTCCTGTTCTGACAGCTGGTAAAACCTTCATACTTGGATATACAAATGAAAAAAGTGGAATTTATAAAAATAATTTACCTGTCATAATCTTCGATGATTTCACTACAGCAACACAATTTGTAGATTTTCCATTCAAAGCTAAATCATCAGCGATGAAAATTTTAAAGCCAAAAAACAACACTGTCAATATGAACTTGATTTATGAGTTTATTCAAATGATCAATTTCGTTGCTGATGATCACAAACGATATTGGATATCTGAATATCAAGAATTAGAAATTAAGTTGCCATCTGAAGAAGAGCAACGAAAAATAGCTGATATCTTAATCTTTGCAACCAAAGAAATCAGTCTTCTTAAAAATGAACTTGAAGAGCTAAAACAGCAGAAAAAAGGGCTAATGCAAAAGTTACTGACTGGTGAAGTGAGGGTAAAAATATGAGTAAAAAATTTAGAATTCTCTGTTTAGACGGCGGCGGTATTAGAGGACTATACTCTGCACAGCTTTTAAAAAGAATACAAGACGATTGCGGTGTGAATTTCTATAATGATTTTGATTTGATCGTTGGAACGTCTACCGGCTCAATTTTGGCTGGGTCTATTGTCAAAAAAATTGCTATTGATAAAGTAATTTCTCTATATGAGTATGAAGGCAAAAATATTTTTAAGAAGAGATGGTTGTCTAGAATTGGTTTGTTTGGCAGTAGATATAACCCTAATCCATTAAAAGAACAATTGAAAACGATTTTTGAAAATACGGTGTTTGGAGATATAGAGAAACCTCTTTTAATATGTGCTACTGACATTGGGAATTCAACACAATTCGTTTTTAAGACAACTTTCAATGGTCAAAATGATAGCAATGGGAATACCAAAGAGTTGGTTAGAGATAAAAAGATAGCTTTATATGATGCTATTTTGGCTTCATCTTCAGCACCCATCTTTTTCCCTCCACATAAAATTGGCAATCATTTGCTTGCAGATGGAGGGCTTTGGGCAAACAGTCCTGTTCTAGTTGCATTGGCTGAGGCAAAAAAGATTTTTAAGGTTGAGCCTCAAGATGTTTCTATTGTCTCAATTGGAACAGGTGTAGAAGAAAATGATTATCATATAAATACCAAATTCTGGGGGTTCTTAACTGGCTGGAAAAGAGAAAAACTTATTTCGATGATTTTAAATTTGCAGACTAAAACTAATAATAGTTTGCTGCAATTTTTAATGCCGAAAGAAAATATTTTACGTTTGACATATACAAGCGACAAAACTCTGCCTCTTGATGATATATCCCAGAATGAAAACTTGCTCAGTAAAGCAGATCATGACTTTACTTCTCGACACGCTGAAATTCAATCGTTTATAAATAAATACATAAAGGACAAAGATGTCGACCAATAAAGAACTATTTAAAATTTTAGAAAAAGTCGGTGACTCTTTAGAGATCACCAAATCTCAATATAAATTAGCGGAAGAACGCTATAAAGCCGTAGGAAAATGGCTGGCTGAAGGCGAATATTGTTTATTGGGTGATGGTAAAAAACAATGTTTTAAAGATGGTGAAATATACCCTCAGGGTTCGATTAGATTGGGAACGACTGTCAAACCCATCGGAAAAAATGAGTTCGATATTGATCTGGTTTTTTATACGCCAAATGTTTCGGCAGATATGATCAAGCCTGAACGTTTAAAGGAACTTATTGGTGATCGGCTTAAAGAACATGACACCTACAAAAAAATGCTCACCCCTTTAAATAGAGGCTGGTGTATTAATTATGCCAATGAATTCCATCTCGACATCACACCATCACTCGATAATCATCACGAGCCATTCAATGAGAGTGAACTGGTAGCTGATGAAAAACTTGAACGCTATATGCCTACCAATCCCGAAGGATATGCGCAATGGTTCGATAATATCTCATCAATAGAGCCGATATCAGAATTTACAAAAAATATGTTTGAATCAAGAAATACAATCCTTATGACTGAAGACGCAGCAACAGTCACTGAATTGCCAGAACATGACTCAAACAAACCTCTTTTAAAAAGATATATTCAAATTTTTAAAAGACATAGAGACATGATGTTCGATGGTAGAGACGATGCGCCTATTTCAATCATTATTACTACTCTAGCAACCAAATCCTATGAATATTGTATTCGACATTTCACGTATTACAATGAGTATAGCTTAATGATCGATACTTTGAAAAACATGCCTTTATTTATCGAAACAAGAAATACTTTACATTGGATAGAAAATCCTACAGTTACAGGTGAAAATTTTGCAGAAAAGTGGAATTACACTCCAATAAAAAAACAAAATTTTGATTCATGGCACACGGAAATAGTAAAAATGTTTGAATCGATTAATAACCTCAAAGGTCAACATTTAATTTTTGAATCGCTCAAAAAAGGATTGGGAGAGTCCCCTGTCAATAAAGTTTACAACGACATGACACAAAAGGTTGATGACTATAGACAAAGAGGACTTTTAGGTGCTGGATTCGGAACTCTATCTGATTCTCATCCGGTCAAAAAAAATACATTTTTTGGAAACTAAATGTCATTTGCAAAAGGGGTCTCTAAGTACAAAACACTAAGTTTAGAACAACAGTACTTTAATATAAAAAATTGTCCCCTGGCATCTAATGGAAGAGGAGAATTTTCACGTGACTATTTTTATTGGGAGTTTACTGCACAACCAACTCCTCTCAGTAAAACTTACCTCGTATTGCTCATTTTTCATATGGATAATTATTCACCTGATGTTTTTATACTGGATCAGGATGTTTGGGATATATCGAAAAAAAAATCTATTCCTCACCTCTACGATTCCAAAAGGGTCAAATTATGTCTATATTACCCAGCATACAAAGATTGGGATCAGACTATGCCATTAAATACGACATTCGTGCCATGGACTTATTTGTGGCTGTATTATTATGAAGAATGGTTATTTTCATGTGAATGGAAAGGTGGAGGAGAACATCCATCGAGTAAAAATTCTGAAGAAAATGACAAAAAACAGGTAAGTATTTTCAATAAGTTTCGAAAACAAAAAGCAAAAAAAACGAATAAAGAAGATAAAGCTAAACAAATCATTCATTCCATTTATGAACAACGCAGAAAAGCTTATATAGAACGCGAAGGAGTAGCATGAAACAAGATATCTTTGCAGAGTTGACTCTTCAAAACAACACCATAGAGCTATTAAAAAAGATGGGCTATACCTTTATCAGCCAAGAAGAGAATGTAAGAGTTCGCAATGGCAAGCTTGGAGAGGTGATACTCAAAGACATTCTCCTCGAACAACTTCAAAAGATTAATAGCTTTGAATACAAAGGGGTAGAGTATACATTTTCCCCAAAAAATATCGCCAAAGCGATCGAAGAACTCAATGTTCCACTCAATGAAGGTCTCATGAGTGCTAATCAAAAAATCAGTGACAAACTCATGCTCGGAACCAGTTATGACGAAGAGCTGATCGACGGTGTCAAAAAAAGCTTCTCTCTCCAATATATCGATTTCAAAAATCCTGAAAAAAATATCTTTCATATCACAGAAGAGTTCACTGTCAACCGTCAAATTACATCTGAAATTGAGAAGACTAGACGGCCTGACTTGGTACTTTTTATCAACGGTATCCCGTTTGCAGTGATCGAACTGAAAAAATCCAGTGTAGACGCGGAGCAAGGTATCTCTCAAATGATCCGCAATCAAGGTAAAGATGAGATTCCGCATCTCTTCAAATACATTCAGCTCACTATCGCCGGAAACAACCACAGCCCTAAATATGCTACAGCAGGGACACCTAAAAAGTTCTATGCCGTATGGGAAGAGGAAGAATTCAAAAGTGAACCAAGCAACCTCATAGAAAATAGAACGGTGAGTGCGCTGGATAAAACTATTTTTGCACTCTTCAATAAAAAGCGTGTGATCGAAATTTTGCACTCTTATATCATCTTTGACAACAAAATCAAAAAAGTGGCGCGTTATCAGCAATTTTTTGCGATCAAAGAGATCGTCAAAAAGATCAATGTGTTTGATAATACCGGTAGACGTGACGGTGGGCTCGTATGGCATACGCAAGGAAGCGGGAAGTCACTCACGATGGCAATGCTCACAAAAGTGATCAAACGCGATATCGTAGGTTCTAAAATCATTGTGGTCACAGATAGAACGGATTTGGATAGACAGATACACACGACGTTTGCCAATAGTGAAATAAAAGCGGGACGTGCCAGTAGTGGTCATGATCTGATCGAAAAACTACAATCAGGCATGAGTGTTATCACTACGCTGATTCATAAATTTGAGACGGTTGAAAAAGAAAAAATCGTTTTGGATGATCCTAACATCTTTGTGCTCGTCGATGAATCACACCGAACCCAAGGCGGTGATCTGCATAAGTCGATGAAAAAAGTGTTTGATAACGGATGCTATCTCGGGTTTACAGGTACACCACTGCTCAAACGTGAAAAAAGTTCTATCGCGAAATTTGGGGGGTTGATTCATAAATACACGATTGATCAAGCAGTACGAGACAACGCCGTTTTACCTCTACTTTATGAGGGTAGATTGGTCGATCAGTGGGTGAATGATCAAAACGGACTGGATCGACGGTTTGAGATGATTTCTCGTGACTTGAATGATGAACAAAAAATGGATTTAAAAAGAAAATGGGCGAGATTTCAGCGAATCGCTTCGAGTGAACGGCGTCTGGAGATGATCGCGCTTGATATCAATGAGCATTTCATCAAAAATGTACAGGGAACAGGGTTCAAAGCGATGTTAGCTACCAGTAGTAAATACGAAGCGATCAAATATCACTCTATTTTTGAAGAATTTGGCAATATCAAAACCTCATTTGTCATTTCCGCTCCAGATACGAGAGAGGGGCATGACGAAGTCGATGAGAGCAATAAACAATTCGTTATCGAAGCGTGGAATAAACTCATTAGAAAATATGGCGACGAAGAGCGTTTTCTCGAAAAAATCAAAGACGAATTTATCGAAGGTGATGAGATCGAATTGCTGATTGTAGTTGATAAACTCCTGACCGGGTTTGACGCACCAAGAGCGGCGATACTCTATATAGACAAAGAGCTCAAAGAACATAATCTCTTGCAAGCAATCGCACGTGTTAACCGTCTTTATGATGGAAAAGATTTCGGATTTATTGTTGATTATCGAGGGCTTCTGGGTAACCTTGACCAAGCTCTAACTTCATACAGCTCACTTGATGGCTTCGAAGAAGAAGATCTTCTGGGTGCTGTTATCGATATCAAAGAAGAAGTGGCGAGAGTAAAAACGTTTTATTCTCATCTCAAAGAGCTTTTTGACCCCGTCGACAATAAAAACGATCAAGAGAGTTATGAAGTTTTCTTGGGTGATGAAGAGAAAAGAAAAGAGTTTTATGAGCTCCTATCATCCTACGCAAGAGCACTCAAGCTCGCCCTCTCTAGTGACAAAATTACCGAAGTATTCACCAAAGTAGAGATAGAAGAGTACAAAAGAGCTATGAAGTTTTACAGCGAACTTCGTAAAAGCGTCAAAATTCGCTATCACGAAGAGGTGGACTTCGGTAAATATGAAAAGCAGATGCAAAAGCTTCTGGATACATTTATCAGTGCCGAAGAGGTGAATCAACTCACTAAGCTCGTTAATATATTCGAAGCAGATTTTGAAAAAGAGCTGGATCGTGTGGTTGGGGATAATGCGAGAGCTGATACCATCATCAGTGCCAGTACTAAAGTGATTTCTGAGCGACGAGAGCAAAATCCGGCGTATTACGACAAACTCTCTAAGCGGATTCAAGAGATTTTGGATGAGTATAAAGAGGGGCGTCTTAGCGATGAAGATAAACTCAAACATGCGAAAGATATTCGTTCACTATTGATGCAAAAAAATAGTGACGATCTTGACGAATACCCAGAACAAATCAAACATAATGCTATGGCACGATCGTTTTATGATAACCTACAAGCGTATATGAAAGAGATACCATCGGAAACGTTTGTAGAAGTGGTACTCAAGGTAGATTCTATTTTCAAAGAAGCATCCAAAAAACCCGATTGGGAAAATAATAACGATGTTAAAAATACTATTGATCAAGAGATTGACGATTTACTTTGGGAGCTTGAAAGTACCCATAAAATTAAATTCGCCGACTTAGATGAGATCATCGCTCAAGTTCGTTCCATCGGCATCAACAACTATGCAAAGAGATAACATCACCATTGTTTACAAGGATATCAAACACGCCAATCTAAAGGTCAAACCAAATCAAGAAGTATTGCTAACAGTGCCTCTTGATATGACGGATGGGGAAATTGAACATATCCTTGTAAAAAGAGCCAATTGGGTCAATCAGCAGCTCAAACTTTTTCAAAAA
The DNA here is from genome assembly GCA_040752835.1 of Campylobacterota bacterium. Taxonomy (NCBI): domain Bacteria; kingdom Pseudomonadati; phylum Campylobacterota; species Campylobacterota bacterium. Next base: position 131,717 of record JBFMGG010000004.1, read on the forward strand.
AACACGCAACCAAAAAAAGAGCTAGTGAGCGGTGAAAGCTTTTTGTATCTTGGTAAGAATTATCGCCTAAAGGTGATCGAATCAAACGAAGAAAAAGCTCGACTGAATCGTGGATATTTTGAACTCTTTGTTAAAGACAAACATGACTATAGCAGAAAAGAAAAGCTCATCAATGATTGGTATAAATCTAGGGCTATGGAGTATTTTCAAAAAAATATTGACAAATATAACGCTATCGTCAAACTAGAGATCAAAGCGGTTCGAATTAGATCCATGAAAACACGCTGGGGATCGTGTAACCCTAAAAAATCCTATATCAATCTAAATCTTGAACTCATCAAAAAACCAAAAAGCTCAATTGAGTATGTCATTTTTCATGAATTGGTTCATTTGATCCATAATGATCATAGTAAAAACTTCTACAATCATCTGAGTTTGCATATGCCTGATTGGCAGAAAAGAAAGGCAAACCTCGAACGATAATAAAAATGTGTTTCTAATTGAAACACATACTGAAATTTGTATTTTTAGGGTCAAATTTGCAAATAGCTCTAAATAATTTCAAATGATTTTATATAGCTATACCCCCATATTTTCCGTATTTTTTTGCCCTTCCTTTCCAATTTTTTCTTTTCTATACTTATCTCAACAAATAGCTATGCGTTAATTTTTTTGCAATTAGAGGAAAGGTTATGACGGAAAAAGAACTCGTTGAAATGATGTACGGGAAACATAAAAAATGGCTGCTTAATGCCAATGAAGCAGCTGCAGAATGGGGCAGTAGTTATTCTGCTTTAAGCAAATTATTTGGTGGGAGTGACGCTCTCCCTGAAAAAATGCTTTTGCAAAAGCAAATCATTCCCCCTTGGACTATGTTTGGTCAAAAGCGAATGTGGAAAATCACGGATATTGCCGCATGGTTGGTTAATACAGAAAATACGGAGGTTAAAAAATGAATAATCAGCCCTTCAATAATTATTCGAATTCAGGACAAAACAACAACGATTACCAGCGTCAGCGACAACTTGATGCTGATCGCCAAAAACAGACTTATAAAATGGCAGCAGAACAGGCTTTGGATCACATTGCTAGAGATTATCAAAACGCTCAAGCGAACAATCTGAAGAACTGGAAGCTTGATCCATCGGACAAAGCAGCTGTTATACGCTATTATAAACGGTACTGGGATTCGCAGTTCATATCTATTTCTATCTCAATTTTGATCCTAACATTTCTTGTATCGTTTTATACGAAATGGGCTGTTTTTGGTATTTTTGCAGTCTTCATATTTCGTATAAGATTCTCCCAGCCGGTATTTTTGAGGTATCTACTGAATGATCATGAACTAACCGGCAAGCAAATCACCGAAATCAAGGACAAAATCTTTTACAAACAGCTTGAAACCAGTATGACCGCACTCTTAACGGCTATTTTGATATTGGTAAGCTATAGCAGCTTATTGTTTTCAAAGAGTATCTATCTTGCTAAAGATATGAGTTTTGACGAGATCCAAAAATTGGTCTCAATTCTCTCGAAGCCATCTCCATTTTATCTGGAAAATGAGCTTTTTGCATACTTCAATGTGGCTTCTATTCTCGTGTTGATGCTATTGAAAATCTATGAGAAATGGAGCAAGTGATGTTTTTTAAAACTCCAGCTAGAGAAAAAAATACTACCCAAAACAATGTGTACGCGCAACAAAGCGCGTATGGGCGAGGCATCACCTCTATTCAATCTGCCAAAGATGAATTGTACCGTCAGCCAAAACGTTTTAATCCGCTGCAATACCTCGAAAAAAACCGATATTTTTTGGGATTAAATCATCTTAATGGTCAACCGACATATAACTATGAATCGATTCATACCCAAATCGTTGCACCTACTCGCTCTGGAAAGGGTGTTTTCATCGGGATCAAAGCCGTTGAAGCATTACGTGAATATCGTGGTTTGATTGTCATTGACCCTAAAGAAGATGATTTTCTCCCTCAAGTCATACTTGAAGAGCTTGATCGACAGAATCGCACCGCTGATTTTCAAATACTAAATTGGCCAAATGATTTTGGCTATACCGTATTTTCACCTACTGATACAATCGAAGAAGCGACCAAAAAGATGACGATCATGCTCAATTTGATAGAAAACGATACCGAATTAGGGGCAAGTCATTATCGAAAAAGCGAGCGCATATTACTCTCAAAAATAATGCACATCTTTTTCAATGTCGAAAAGCTTTTAAGCATTAAAATAGACCGTTCACTGGCTGGCTTGTCGCAGTTTTTAAAATACGTCATTGCTGATTTAAATGCTGCTAGTGAATTTGTCAAAGAACAGGAAAAAAGCAAGCCAAATTTTGACAAGCTCGAAAAGCTTTCAAAACGGTATTTCGATCCAGAACTATTTATAAAAATGGATCTGAAGCCTTCACAGATGGCGATATTGGAGTCGTTGCAGTTTTCCATTTCCGAGTTTGATAATGTCACTATCTACGATAAATATCATCTTGCAGATGCTCTGACAAAAGGTAAAGTACTCTATATCAAAAGCGACATGCTGGATGAAACAGCACTCAAGTTTTTGAAACTTGTCATCACAGATATCATTCAGCAGTCTAAAAAAATGAAGAGTCAAACGAATTGCTTGGTAATACTGGATGAGCTTTCATTCTATCCGACACAGATTTTATCGGCTGGGCTCGCCACGGCAGCAGGATTTGGAGTTAAATTTATCTTGTCATATCAAAGTGAAGCACAAATGCGTGATGAGAGCTTGCGTGTCGCCATCAAAGACAACTGCCAAACGAAGATTTATTATAAAACATCCGATGATAAAACGCTCAAATACATCGAACTTTTAAGCGGCTTGGAATTGGTTTCACAAGTGACAAAAAAGGGGCATGAAACAACTATCAGACAGATGCAAGAGGAGCACATGAACATCACACGTCTTCGTGCGTTGCCTCGCTCAACCGTGGCGATCTTGATTGAAGAGAATCTCAATGAAATGAAGATTTTTCAAACATCACCAATACCTGTACGGCAAAAGTTCGACTGGACACAACTCAATGCGAAACAAGTACAAATTCCAAAATTTGAACTCAAAAAAGCATTTGCAGTTGAGCTTGTTTCGGTGGATACGATTGAACTATCCGCAACTACTTCTAAAGAGCTGGTTTTATAGGGGGAGGGGATGATTACCGACAGAGACATAGAAATATTCAAATTCATCAATCGCTACGGCAAAAGCTATATTGAGGTACTTGCAAAAACATTTTTCACTAATGAGCAAGTTGCCCGTAATCGTATCAATAGCCTTGCGAAACAAAACTTGATAAGCTATTGGAATACTGGTTTGATGAAACCGCGTAGAGCAATAGTTCTCTCAAATGATTCAAAAATGCTACTTGAATCTGAACATGAGATCATTGCCAAAACAGTGAAGCTCAATCGCACTACAATCCATCACAACATCATCGAACAAATTGCCGATTATCACCTTGGAAGGATTGGCATAGTTGAGAGGGCAACGGTTGCTACGCATTGCAGCAAGCTTCATCATGTGCCTGATTTTATTTTTACCAACGAACAGGGTAATAAAATCAATATCGAAGTGGAGCTGACCAAAAAATCAGCTCCTCGTTACGCTGGCATCATGAAGGATGTCAGCAAAGACAATGTGGATGCGATCATCTATATTTTAGACAGTGCCACTAAAATAAGATCATACGCTTCCATCATGCCAAAATGGCATAAACTCTTTTTTATCGACATTGATGATTTGATAAAAAATATTGATCAAACAGGGCAAATCAAACCGCACTCGCAGGAGGTGAGTTTGTTTGAAGCCCCTATTTGAGATGCTATTTAAAAGTCTGTTCAACTCGTAAACAGACTTTTAAATAAGTAATGCGGTACTCAAACCTCGTATGGTCGGTTGTTTGCACCTTATGGGCGCGTCTGGAGTAAACTCCCGACCCCGATGTGCCATCCGGCGTTTGTTGACACAAAAAAATTAACACACTCGCAAGTGTTAACATTTTTATCTCATCAACACCTGAGCATCATCAAGTTTATCTACAACTTGCGCCTCCCCGCAACTTGCTATCTAAACTGAATGATTTGTCCCATCGGGGTCTGGCGACACTAAAAATTTACGCTCAGATTTTTACAAAATCTAACGCTATTTTTAGGCTCCAAGACGCGCCCAGTCTCCGTTGCGCTCTTTTAAAAAAATCATCTCCCAGATAATTTTTTCAAAAAAGCTCTCTTCGCCATCTTCACAAGGAAATGAAAAATAGTGGATGATTTTTCATTTTTATCTATCATGTGAATCTCACGTATGGTGAGCTATCTTTCTTTATATTTTTATTTTTAACAAAAGAACATCAACGGGAGAAATAAATAATATTATCATTAAAGCAATATATTATTACAATCAATGATAATATGCCTATTTTATGATAATATAAGCTTTGTATTTTGATGCCATAAAACACATGTATGGGATTTAAATCTTATATTATCATTAATATCATATTTTATTGAAGCCATTGAGAAAGTTATTTTTTTATGATAATATAAGGCTATGGAAAAGAAATATAAAGAACTTTTAAATACTGTAAAAGATGAATTTGATTTGTCTATATCATTTGGACAAGCGAGTCAAGAAGTCAAATTGCCTCCTATAATAAGAATGGAATATGATATAGAGTTAATTAAAATAGAATTTATTGAATTTGCCTTAATCACTCCAAAACATCAAGAGCCAGATTCAATAAAGCGGATAAATATGATACAGGAAAGGTACAATAAGCCTCTTTTATACCTAAGTGAAAACATAGCCTCACCTCTTAAAAGACAGTTTCTTGATTCTCACATATCATTCGTATCTAAAAATATGATATACCTATATCCTCTTTTGCTGATTCAAAAAGATAGAGGTGAATTTGTTCAAAACAAAAATATAAAAAATATAAATATATCTATGCAACCTTTAATGCTTTATCTCCTATACAATCATAGATATGATGATCATTTTAGTGTTGAAAAAATTCATTCAGAGTTTAAACAAAGTATTCCAACAATATATAGATATATCCAAGTTTTAGAAGATTTATCTTTAATAAAAGTAGAAAAGGATGGAAGAAATAAATTTTTTAAACTAAATCAAGAGATGTCTTTTGAGAAGATGATAGAACTATTGCGTTCACCTGTCAAAGAAACAGTTTTTATAAAGCATGAAGACTTTCAAAGGATAAATAAAAATCATCAATATTGTATAGCTGGTGAAAGCGCACTTAGTCAATATAATCTAGCCGTAAGTCAACAAAGCTATGCAGTTTTTTACAATGATACAAAAGGAAGGGAATGGGATAAAGTGAATTATTCTTCTCGTTATTATGATGAATACGATGAAATACAAAAGTGGCATTATGATCCAAAAAGTATCAACAAAATGATAAAAGATTCGTATATGTATTACCAAGATAGTGTTGATCCAATATCACTATATTTAAGCCTTAGAGATATTGATATTGATATTGATATTAGACTTACAGATGCAATAGAGGAATTATTTGAAGAGATTAAAAGGTTATATGGATGGCAAACGATATAGTACAAGGATTATCCCATTTTTCAGATTTTTTTACGGATTACAAGGATGATTACATAGTTATTGGTGGTGTGGCAACTGCTTTACATTTGAAAAGATATGGTGCTACATCAATCAGGGCCACTTTGGATATTGATTTAATAGTCCTAGATGATCAAAAAAATAGTACTTTTGTAGATAGAATGGTTGAATATGTAAAAACAGTAAGCTATCAGCACTGTGGTATATATAAAGAAGAAACGAGGATATTATATCAATTTAAAGATCCTGTCATTAAAGACGCACCAGAGCAAATAGAACTATTTACTATTGATGAAATAAAAGATGAGAAATTAACCTTTATACGGCTGGAGGGGAGTGAATACTATTTTTATATTAGTGCAATAGTTCTGAATAGTGATTACAGAGAACTCATTGATCAGTTTAAGCTAGATCATCATAATTTATCAATAGCAGCTCCTGAAGTTTTAATACCATTAAAAGCATTAGCATATGTAAATCTTGGAAAAGAAGGCACAAAAAGAGCTTTGAGAGAACAGAAAAAACATCTTGATGATATCAAAAGACTAATAGAATATGTCGAGGAAGAAAAAATTGAAGTAAGTGAGAAAATTTATAATGATCTTACCACGGTTTTAGGGGAAGTAAAAAAAATTAGAGGTAGAGAAGAGTTAGCTGATAACGCTTTAAAGGTATATGTTAAAAAAGCGTAAAATTTACGGCTCTTCTAAAACAAAGCTTTCGTGATATTGTGTCTGATGTTAGGAATTAAATGTGCGTAACGCATTGTCATATCAATATTTTTATGACCTAATTGCTCTTTTATCTGTAATATATCAAGCCCTGCTTCTGCAAGCCAACTCGCATGGGTATGACGAAGTGAGTGGGCAGTAATTTTATATTTAGTATCCAGAGCGTTATTACCTGGAATAACACTTTCTACCGCCGTTGCAAAATAATCCGGCATTCTCAAAATTATCCCTCCGTCACTATTATTGATGACATTTTCATTTACTCTGTTTTCATAAAGGTCATTAATCGTTTCGCGAAGGGTTTCATTCATTGCGATATGGCGCTCATTGCCATTTTTTGTCTTTTTGAAAAAAATCGTATTGTTAGCAAAATTGACATCAGCCCATTTCAATCGAGTATCGATACCCGTTTTGTTTTTCTGAGATGAGGCACCTGTAATTTCACTAAACCGTGCACCGGTAAAAAGGAGTAGTACCATCAAATGATACGTCAAAGGGTGTGTAGATTCCAAAATCTCTAAAATTTTTCTAGCCTGTTCTTTCGTTAAATACCCTTGTCGTTTATTATCAATTTCTGGCATTTTGACTTTGCCGGCACTCATAGGATTGGTAAAGTTTTTGAGTATATCATGTTTGATCGCGTAATTGATGATCGTTCGGATGAGTGTTAATTGATGCTTGATTGTTTGCGATTCCAAACCCTTTTCTATCAGTTCTTGCTTGAATTTCTCAAAATCTAATGAAGCTAGATCCTTGACATTTTTTTGTCCAAAAATAGGCCTGATGTGTTTTTTATAATTCCGTTCATCCATGAGATAGGATTTTTTATTTGCCTTTGCATAACTGTAAAACTCTTCCCAAATAGCCTCAAATTTTAGTTTCGAAGTTCGACCAGCTTTGATAGTTGGCTCTTCATCATGCTGAAGCTTATACTTCATTTCGATCAATTTAGCATAAGCATCTTTTACGGTAAAATCAGAAATTTTCGTTTTTTTACCTACAAGTACTTTAACTGGCTTGCCTTGATCATCACGATAATTGATGTAATAGGAGATATCGCCATTCTTTAGCTCGTTGATCCAAACGCCTTCATATTTTCCACCAACTGGCTTCAGTCCCATTTTATAACTCTCCAATTTAACGACAAAACTGCTTTTTATATATAATTCGTCGTTTTTTTATTGAAAAAGTATAACAAAGTTTTCGTAATAAGAAGTGATTTTTTTACTACAATTTTTACTACAAAGTTTGAAAAATGATGAAAATGAAAGCATAATAATGAAAAACAAGGAAGGCTATATAATCCCAAAATATAGGGATTTTGAAAAGATTTGAAAAGATTTAAGAAATTATGAAAAATGCCAAAAAACAGACTTAGGATCTGGTGCCTCACGGTGTGAAGGTTCAAGTCCTTTCGTCCGCACCACCCTTCCAATATTTTTCTTTCAATCCCCCTTTTCAATGACAATCCCAACCGTTTATCCGACTGCGTTATAATAATTGCCATCCCTTGAAAAAGGCGGCAGCATGAACCTTCCTTCCGCACCCTGGTCCGAAACAGCCGACACCCTTTTAACCCGTTTGGAGACTTCCGCCGAAGGGTTGAGTGCGCTGGATGCCGAAAACCGCCTCACCCGTTTCGGTCCCAACGGAATCGAAGAGGAAGAACGCTCCAGAATCTCCCTTTTTCTGGCCCAGTTCGCAAGCCCGATTGTCTGGATTCTTCTGACTGCGGCCCTCATCAGCTTTGTCATGGAACATCACAAAGACGGCGTCATCATCCTCGCCGTTTTGACCATCAACGCCCTGTTAGGGTTTTATCAGGAACTCAAAGCCGAAACGTCGATCCGCGCCCTGCAAAAACTCACCGAAAGCCACGTCAAAGTTCTACGAAGCGGCATCAATGCCCTGATTCCTTCACGCGAACTGGTCCCCGGAGACATCGTGCTCCTGGTGGAGGGGGATATCGTCCCTGCGGACATACGGCTCTTCGAATCCCATGCTCTTCAAGTGGATGAAGCGGTGTTGACGGGGGAATCCCTCCCCTGTGATAAAAATGCCGATACGGTGCTGGGTGAGGACACTCCCTTGTTTGAACGGACCAATACCGTTTTTTCGGGAACCTCCGTCCTCAGGGGTAAAGCACTCGGGATCGTCGCGGCGACGGGAGAATCGACCCAAATAGCGCGTATCGCCCAATCGGCCCAGGAAGCATCCCCCCACTCGCCCCTCACCAAATCAATCCGCCATTTTTCCAGACTCCTGATCGCGGCTATTGTGCTGATCCTCTCGTTTCTTGCCCTTATTGCCCTGATGCAGGGGCGAAGCATCGAAGAGGTGGCAACTTTCATGCTCGCCCAGCTTGTTTCCGCAGTTCCCGAAGGGCTCCCGATCGTCATCACCCTGACCCTCGCGATCGGAGCCTACCGGCTGAGCCGCCACAAAGTACTGGTCCGCCATCTCCCTTCCGTCGAATCTCTAGGGAGCGCGACCGTGATCGCAACCGATAAAACGGGGACTCTTACCGAAGGCGTTTTATCCGTCAGGGAAGAGATTGCCCTCGATCCCGACGGACTCAGGCTGTGTGCCGCACTGTGCAACGATTCGCTAAACGGTACCGGAGATGCCGTCGACGTAGCCCTGGCACAATGGCTTGCAGAGGAGTATGACATGCTCCGAAACCGTTACGAACGGATCTATTTTCATCCGTTTGATCCCATCACCCGCATGATGGCTACCGTCAACCGTCGCGGGAAGGATGAAAAACTCTACGTCAAAGGGGCATACGAAGCCCTCATCCCCTTAGCCGTCAATCCCGAACACGAGCTTGAACGCCTTTCCCGCGCGCATGACGCCATGGCCGAGCGGGGGCTGAGGGTCCTTGCGTTCGGATTCAGCGATCATCACTGGGAAGACCCTTCCTCCGCACCGTTCGTCCTGACGGGACTCGTCGCATTCGCCGACCGCCCCAAAACGGGGCTGGACGAAACGATAACCGTTGCCCGCGAAGCGGGGATCGGGTTGATTATGATTACCGGCGACAACCCGGTTACGGCGGGAGTCATCGCCCGCGAAGTCGGGATCTGCAGAGGAGAAGCCCGCATTCTGCTCGGAAGCGATCTCGATCGGATCGACGACAAGACGCTTGCGGAGAAACTTCGGCATACCGATGTCGTGGCCCGCGCGATGCCCGAGCACAAATACCGCATCGTTCGTGTCCTTCAGCAAGAAGGGGAAATCGTCGCGGTCACCGGAGACGGAGTCAACGACGTTCCGGCGCTCAAGGCGGCCGATCTCGGGATCGCGATGGGAAACGGCAGTGAAGCGGCCAAATCCTCCTCCAAAATGGTCATCGGCGACAACAATCTGGGAGTCATTATCGATGCCGTACGTCAGGGAAGAATCATTGCCGACAACCTGCGCAAAGTGCTCTTTTATCTCCTCTCGACGAGCCTTGGAGAAATTCTTATCATCAGCGGCGCCATCCTGATGGGGCTTCCCCTTCCGCTTCACCCGACCCAAATTCTGTGGATCAACATTGTGACCGACGGGGTCAATGACAAGACCTTCGCGATGTGCAAAGAAGAGGGGAACGTCATGCAAAGGGGAGTACGCAAAGTTAACCGACAGTTTTTCGACAACGCGATGCTGCTGCGGCTGGTATGGTTTGCCTTTTCGACCGCGCTGATGTCGCTCGTCCTCTTTTTTTATCTACTCTCCAGCGATCATCCCTACGAAACGGCCCTGACCGCCACATTCTGCACGGTGGTCGTCGCTCAATGGATCAACGCCGTTTTTGCGCAAAAAGAGGGGGAACCGTTGTTGAAAAACATCAGACGCACCCTGACGATCAACCCCTGGCTGTGGTTCGGGATCAGCGGGGGAATCGCGCTTCAGGCGATTGCGCTGTACGCCATCCCCGAATGGTTCCACGTCATTCCCCCCACCGCCGAAATATTGCTCTACGTTCTCGTGGCCTCTTTGGGAATTTTCATTCTCGAAGAGGGGTACAAGTGGGGAGAATACTACGTCAATGCCCGGTTAAAGAAAAAAAATCACGGCTCGACCAAATCGGCGGAAGGCTCGTAAAAATAATACCCCTGCGACGCATCGACGCCGCTGGCTTTGACCCGTTCGTAGATCTCTTCGCTCGATACGAATTCGGCGACGGTGCTGATCCCCATCTCGTGGGCGAATTCGGCGATATGCTTGACGAAAATCTGCGCGTTCCGGTCGTGCGGAAGGTTTTTGATCAGCGTCCCGTCGATTTTGATCGTATCGACGTTGAGCTTGAGAAGGTGGTCGAAATTCGAATAGCCCGATCCGAAATCATCAATCGCAAACCGGCATCCGATCGATTTGAAGCGGTCGACGAACGCCGACACCGCATCGTAATTTTCAAACCCTTCGCTTTCGAGAATTTCGAAAATGATCAGCCGCCCCATCCCTTCACGCAATATGGTCGATTCGAGATAATCGGCCAGGTCGGGGTTCGTCAGATCCTGCGTCGAGAGGTTCAGACTCACCGGCAACTCGCTCCCTTTGAAGCGCGCGATCACTTTATCGATCATGATTTTGGTCAATTCGGGATAGATTTTCGTTTTTTTGGCGATTTCAAGAAACAGGTAGGGGGAGATCACCTTTCCCTCGGGATCGATCAGACGGATCAGCGCCTCGTATTTGACGATCCGGCCCGTCACGTTATCGACGATCGGCTGAAAGAAAGGGACGATGCGGGATTCTTCGACCGCCTCTTTGATCCGTTTGTACCAGGCGATATTTTTCCCCTGTTCCTGCTTCACTTCGTACGAAAAAACCTCCAGGCTACGCCGTTTACGCTTGGCCTCTTTGAGCGCGGCGGTGGCGTGTTCAAGGACCCGTTCCGAAGTGGGCGCAATCCCGACGGTGATGGTGAGGACGATTTCGATCCCCTCGATCACGAAAGACTCTTTTTGCGTCATCGCGATCAGGCGGTCCAAAAACGCGATGCAGTAACTCATGTCACTGCACTCTTCGTACACCAGCGCGTATTCATCACTCCCCATCTTGTACAGCGAAATATGGGGTTCGGCCGCGATCATCCGCTTGAGCCAGTGGGCATACCCCGAGAGAATCGCATCCCCGATCGTAATCCCGTAGACATCGTTGATATCGCTGAAACGGTCGATGTTGATGATCGCCAGGGCCGAGATTCCTTTGCGTTCCAGCGCTTCGACCAGCGAAAAACGGTTCGGAAGATCGGTTACGGCATCGGTTGTGAGATGATACTGCAGCCGTGTGCGTTGGGTGAACGAACCGACGGCAAATCCGATGTCCCCTGCGAGTTCTTCGAGCATTGCAATCTCTTTGGCTTCGAATCCGTGGGAGTTTTTGGCATAGATCGTCATCACCCCGATCGGCAGTGCATCGATCGTTTCGACCAGGGGAATGGCGATAACCGAACCGAACTGCCCCTTTTCGGCGATGTAGCGCCATGCACCCAGCGACGTATTGTGCTCGAGATGGTCGATGATGATTGTTTCGTTTTCGGTGTAAGCAACTACCGAAGGGTCTCTTTCGTCAAGGTGTTCCTGATCGAGATCGATTTTCATCCCGCCGTACAGGTACCCCGTAGTATCGTTCGAAAAAGCCTCGACGACCAGGGCGCTGTTAGCCCGCAACGCGATATGGCAGAGCTCGTACCCGGGATGCTGTGCGAGACGGTTGCAGGAATGATGCAGCAGTTCGCCGACATTCCGGGCGGTTAAAAGATACTGATTGATATCGGCTACGGTACGCAGTATTCCGTCGAGATAACGGGTTTCGTCAAGCGCTTCTCTCAGATGATCCTGCTGGATTTTCATCGAACGGAACGATTCGCCCAGCGTCGCATCTAGCAACGACAATTCTTCGATCAGATGGTCCCGATGCCCCGTCTCCTGTTTTTGGGCACGATAGGCGATCTCCTCCAGGGGTCGGATCATCCAGCGGCGGACAACGCCATAAAGGCTCAGCGCCACGACCGCAAAGACCAGGAAAAGGGTGAGACCGTAAAACAGCGCGATCTGGTTGAGGCGGCTGTAAATGAACTCCTCGTTCAACTCGATCAGCAATAATGCCCGTTCCTGCCGCGACTCCGGAAAATAGGCGATTTCCGCCGCATACCGCAGATGGTGGTCGCGTATCCCCTGCTGGATCTGGGAGACCGGAAGATACCCTTCTGCGATCATTTTTCCCGCAAGGGTACGGGACGAAGACGCGCCGATCGTTTTCCCGTCCCGCGACAGGGAAAAGACCGCTACCGCGTCGTCGATCGCGGCCGACTGGTCTAGCAGCGCCTGGATGGAATCGGGCCGGTTGTTTTGCAGCGCTTTGCTCAGGTCTTCTTCGAGATTGAAAATGCTTTGATTCAACGCCGTCGCCACATAACGCAGCGTAATCATCCTCTCGACGTAGTAAAATCCGGCCGACACGACCGAAATGGCGAGAAACGCGACGGCGATGTTGATCAGGACGAAGCGCTGGATCTTCACGGCAGCAGCCTGTCGGTTTTAATGTTTTGCGAATGAAGGTATTCGACAATCGTCGGGGGAACCGTATCGTGGACCCATTCGATCCCTTCGGTACTTTCAATGAACTCGTCGTAGGTCTGCCCTTCCAGATACCCTTTGACGACCGAATAATACTCTTTGGGGTCTTGCTTGAACCGTTTGATCGCCAATCCCATGATCTCTTTGAGGCGGACGAACTCCTCTTCGTTCCCCTCAATCACTTTTTCATCCACAAAAAGGGCGTCGATAACGTAAAAGTTTTTCAACGTCTGCGTCGATGCAAGCGTGCGATACCCCTTTTTCCGAAGTTCCGAAAGATAAGGCGAATACGAGACGAGGATTACCGCTTCCGACATCATCGGCATCGCGGAGATGTTTTTCTGGGACGAATCGATCTGACTGAATAATTCGGGTTCCAGCCCGTTTTCCCGTACAAACGCATTGAAAAAATCTTCATTCAGCGATCCCCTTTCAAGAAAAACCTTCACCGGCTGTTTCGATGAACGAAGTTCCTCCAGCGAACGGTTTGAAAGGATGGCATCGGCCCCGTAGGAGTGATCGATCAAAAAAACGGGCTTGATCGTATGCTGATCTTTAAAGTGCATCAGCTCGTACTGCGTCGCCGTAAACCCCCGGGTAAACCCGCGATGATAAAGACGCGCGTTGTCGGTCAGGTCAACCAGCCAGATGAATTTGAACGGAGAATCGTCAAGCCACCCTTTTTCCTGCGCGTAGATCAGCGGGGTAAAGCCTACCCACGGGTTGGTCGAAATCCGGATTTCGGAAGTAATTGAGGGGCGGTTGAGATAATAGTACAATGAAACGGCGACCATCGAAATGAGCATAACAAGAGCGATAACAACAACATATGCTTTTTTCATCAGGATGCTCTCAAATGAATTTTGATGCCTTGGTCTCATATGGTAACATAAATTTGCCCGATCGTTCACCGCATCTGCGGGAGATTGCTCCGGGTACTACCCGCCTCCGGGCGGTAAATGCTACAATTACGCTGATTTTTCGGGGGAGTCGCTTGTGAAGTACCTGTTTATTCTGTTGTTGGTAGTCTCTTTTCCGGGATGGGGAAGCGAAACGTTTAACGGCAAAAGCGCTTTGGTCGTCCTGCCGCTTCCCGCCGGCAAAGTATCGTTTGCCGATGCGAACCTCAGCGTCGTGGCACATCCCCTCGATCGCACCAGGGGGATCGTCATCGTTCCGGTCGACTATTACACCTCCGCCGGCGACTACAACATCACCTGGAACGCCCCGGGGAAAAACATCCCGATGGGATTGAGCGTTCGCGACGGTGCGTATCCTTCGGAAACCCTCAGCGTCGATCCCGCCAAAGTGACTCCCCCGCCCGAGGCGATGGAGAGGATCGAACAAGAAAAAGCCGAAGCCGAAGCGATTTACGCAACATTCACCCCGATACGTTACTGGGACAAACCGTTCGTCCGCCCGATGGATTCGAACATTACCAGCGTATACGGAGCCAAACGCACCTACAACGGAACCCTCAAAAGCTATCACGGGGGAGTCGATTTTCGCGCACGCACGCCCCAACCGATCTTGGCCGCCAATGACGGAATCGTCGTCCTCGCCAAAGAGCGCTATTACGCCGGAGACACGGTTATTATCGATCACGGCGAAGGGATTTACAGCTGTTATTTTCACCTCAGCCGCTATGGCGTCAAGGTCGGACAATACGTGAGGAGGGGAGACGTGATCGGTCTTACGGGGGCAACCGGACGGATTACGGGACCGCATCTGCATTTTGGCATGACGGTCCACTCCCGCCAAACCGATCCGCTCCATCTGATCGCACAAATCAACGGATTGTTCGAAAAGGCGCCCGATGCGACCGTCGCTTCTCGCTAGCCTGCTGCTGGCTTCGGCCCTCCACGGATTCTCGACCACCAATCTTCAGTACCTCTATGGCAGTTTCGAAGGACCGACGTTTCTGGATACGGTTGAGGGGGCGAAACATACCTTAACCGCCGAGCATTACCGTACGTTCGGGTACGGGGATGTGTTTGCGTTCGTCGATTACGTCTATACCCCCAAAGGGTTGCGGTTCAGCGGAAAGAAAAACGACCTCTACGGAGAATTTTCACCCCGTATCAGCTTCAATAAAATCGCCGATCTTCCCGTATCGTCCGGGGTATTCAAAGAGTGGTATGCAGCCTATCAGCACAATCGCGCAGACGGCTACCGGGCCGATCTATACGGGGTGGGATGCGATCTGAACATTCCTGGATTCGACGTGTTCAGCCTCAACGGCTACCGCAAAGCGCGCTCGCAAATGAGCGATACCTATCAGCTCTCGGGGAACTATTCCGCGGCGCTGAGCGAAGCGTGGCTTTTCGAGGGGTACTTTGACTGGACGGGAGCCGATTTTCTGACGCAGAACCAACTGCTGTTCAACCTCTCCCCCTTTCTGGGGATCCGGGAGGGACAGCTCCGTATCGGGACCGAATGGCATTATTATCGCGAAAACGGCTCCGACACCGACAACGACGTCTTCCAGGCGATGATCAAGTACAGCTGGTAATCAATCTTTTTTCATTACGGCCCAGATAAAGCCGCCCAGCCCGATCCCCACCACGATCACCAAAAATCCGACCTGAAACCAGTCCATCGCGCTCATTGTTCCGCCTCCTTCAAATCTTTTTCTTTAAGTTGACCGCACGCGGCGCTGATATCGAGCCCTTTGGAATCGCGGATCGTACAGAGGACGCCGTGCTTGATCAGGTACTCCTGAAACGCGACCATGTCCGCACGAGAAGGACGCTGATAGTCGCTTCCCGGATAGGGGTTGAAATAGATCAGGTTCACCTTCGCCTTGATCCCGTGCAGCAGTTTGACGAGCTTTTTCGCCGATCCCAAGTCGTCGTTTTTACCCTTGATGACGAGGTACTCGAACATCACCCGTTTGCGGGTGTCAATGGGAAAGCGCTTCACCGCGTCGATAATCGATGCGATGTTGTAGGCTTTGTTCATCGGGATGAGTTCGGTGCGCAGCTCGTCATCGACGGCGTGAAGGCTGATGGCGATATGGACCCCCAGATCCATCTCCCCGAGTCTGTCGATCTTGGTACTCAGACCGCTGGTGGAGACCGTCTGCCGCTTGCCCGAAATGCTCAAACCTTCCTCGTCTTTGAGAATCTGGATCGCACGGGCCAGGTTGTCGAGATTATCGAGCGGCTCTCCCATCCCCATGTAGACAATGTTCAGACGGCGGTGGGCCGCGAGGTTGTTGTCCATCTTCACCGATAGCACCTGCGCGACGATTTCGCCTGCGCTAAGGTCGCGGGTAAATCCCCCCTTGGCGGTCAGGCAGAACGAACATCCCACCTTGCATCCCACCTGCGTCGAGACACAGACGGTGTAGCGGGCTTCGTGCTCGACGTTCCCCTCCTCGTCGATGCTTTCGTCCTTCATCTTCAGCCACACCGTCTCGACGGTTTTGCCGTCGCGCAATTCGAAAAGGTACTTGATCGTCCCGTCACTGGAACACTCCTTGCGGACGATTCTGAGCGGCAGTATGTCGTACTCTTGCGCAAGCTCTTCACGCATCGCTTTGGGAAGGTTCTGCATCGCGTCAAAGCTTGTTGCGTACTGATGGTAGATCCATCCCCATATCTGTTTGGCGCGGAAGGAAGGCCTGAGCATCTGAGCCAATTCGGCTTTCGTATAATCGAGGATGCACTTTTTATCCACGGATCAGCCCCTTTTCTTTTAAATGCTCTTTGAGCAGCACTTTTGCAAACCCGTGATTGGCGATGAAATCGCGGTGGGCATTCGCATCGCAATAATTGGTGATGCAAAACACCCCGCCGGCGGGGATGCCGAAAATCTGCGCAACCCGCATCACGCTGAAAAACTCCATATTCTCAATCCCCAGCCCCAACGCACGAAACTTCTCCATCGCACGCTCGCTCGTCGTGATGTAGTTGGAGCCGTTGACGACCACATCCTTGGTATCCTCCGTTTGTGCCGAAACCACGTTATCAATCGGTGTGTAAGCGTTCTGATCCAAAAACCCCAGCTCGATGTTCGCCGCCGTTTTGGATTCGACGATCTCGTGGATTTTATACTCGCCGTAACTCCCGGCACTCCCGACGAAAAGGAGAAACTCGGGTTTGTGGAGCAGACACAGACGGGTCAGGCTCATGGCACTGTCCACCAGTCCCACCCCGATCGGGGTCGCGAAATCAAACGTCTCGTTATTGCCGGCACAGAGAATCATCGCAAACCTTATCATTTAGTAAATCGAAGAATACTACTTTTAGATTTAGACCTTGATTTGATTCGCAAGTTGACTCTTTGAAATAGTGAAAATGGTTTCCTTGCATTTCGTTGCTTTTTGGGTAAATCAGATACATGTCTTTACATTGCTCGTATTTTGTACCGTATGCGTAGAGCTGATACATATCGCTTTGATTTACGCCGTTGTTCGTTTTTTCTTCATCCAAAATTTTCCATTTGGTATCGGCGATAATCATCTGATCTTGATGATGAATGACAATGTCGGGTTTAAGTCTGAATTTCCCCGAGCCATTTTCATACGCCAAATGATGGGTTTTATCTTGAGTAGTAATCCGATCAAACTGCCTGCGTAAATACGCCGCAACATAGCTTTCAAACAATAAATTCATATCGAACAAAAGGGCAAATGAAAGATCATTTCCTCTGTAAGGACTAAAGCTGTTATTGTCCAAAAATGTTCTGCACCAAATCAAAACTTGCTCATAATCTCTCATCTGCCGATTGGGCTTGATTTTCGAAAAATCGGTTTTAAAATCCACAGACGGTGTAATAGCATCGAACACAAACAAAAATTCTCGAATCCGTTGCTGATTACGGTTAGAAGAAGACCGCTTGTAGAGATATTGCAATGTCGTTTTGATCAATCGGTTTTCAACTCGATCACTGCTGAACTCTTCGTATTCGACAAAAAACCGCTCTTTGTGAATAAAATTTTGTTTGACATGCTCTCCCATTTTGAGCTTACCTTTGAGAAAAGGGAGATTCTCTTCACGGCCTATGTAGTCGCTCTTAATCCCGCGCTGAATGAGTTTGGCAAGCTCATCCAAAAACATCGTAATAAATATCTCAAACAAGGGCATTTTAGCACTCTGTAAATGAGCCGAATTAAAACTTCGGAAAGGGGAGTTTTTGAGCGTCCGAAGCATTTTAAACAAAATTTCTTTTGCTTGTTTAGGGTCATCGTTTTGAAAAATTTTTGGGAGGATTTCGATGGTTGTGCCGTCTTTGGTTTGGATCACTCCGACGAAATTTTGAGCCTGCAAAACTTTTCCAAACCCTTTTTTAGTGGTGAGTTTGAGATATTCGGCGGTTGGCTCGTTTTCGAGTACAAATTTTTCAATCGCTTCAAAATTATGAGGCGTTATGTAGTGAGGCTTTTGAGCATCTTTACACTGTAAAAATTCATACTCTTTAATAATCATGATTGCAGTTTTGTGTAATCAAAACTCTTTTTGATCGAATAGATAAATTTTTCATCATCGAAAATATCTGATTTTACTTCGATTTTATCGATAAAACCATCACCCAACACCATGCGGATTTTTTCCCAATCGTCATAAAAATATTCCTGCAACAGGGGAAAAATTTTGTTACGCATCACATCGTCTAAATCTTCTTTGCTCCGAACATCGATAAAATATGCATGCCCGATCGTGTGATCCCGATCATAGAGGTATTCGATACGCTGATTGATTTTGGTGAGGATTTTTTTGAGGTCAATCCCCTCGGGTGTTTTATCGTTCAATGCTTCCAAATCGGGCATCATCTCTTCGAAATGAAACCGACGGCGCAATGCCGTATCCATGAGAGCGATACTGCGGTCAGCCGTGTTCATCGTCCCAATAATATAGAGGTTTTGGGGAACGCCGAATTCTTCGTTACTATAAGGGAGTCTAAGTCTGATTGCTTCATCCGCACCGATCCGTTTGCTCGGTTCGATCAGAGTGATAAGTTCTCCGAAGATTTTGGAAATATTACCGCGATTGATTTCGTCGATGATGAGAATGTAGTTTCGCTTTTCTTGATCAGAATCGATTTTTCCAAACAAATTATTTTCACTGGCGATCTCTTTCCAATCGTTATAGCCGTTTGACTGTCTTCCAAGAATAACGGAAGATGCCGCGCTCATGCTTTGGAAAACGTAATCTTCTTCCAAAATGTAAAACTCGGTTTCCTCTCTTAATTTTGCTTGTTTTAGAACCTTGTTTTTTAACTCGATGTAATTGTAGTTATCGAAAGACGGAGCCTGTCCTTTTCTGATTTTCGAGCCTTTCAATACTCTGTATGTATTAGCATCATCCTCGATCATTTCAGCTTGAATATTTAACGTTTTTGCATGCAAAGCAAATTTCTTTTTATTCAAAACGGGATTGCTTTTCTTTGTGTAATTCTCCAATGATTTTTTGGACATTTTTTTGAAAATACCGTCTTTGACGGCATAAATCATTTCATTACCGTCTTCATTTCCTTCTTCGCCAACGGGAATCGCTCTGATCCCTTCGACAAACTCTTCATACCCGTAGCTTTGGTGAAAAGTTATAAATTCTATCTGCCCTGATTTTCGGTACTCTTCGAATTTTGCTTTTGCTTCTTTCCGATCCGTTGAAACTGTCCCGTCGATAATCGCTAACGCTTTTGTGATTGTGTTATAGGTTTTTCCTGTGCCGGGAGGTCCATAGAGAATTTGGTTAAGAGGAGTTAGTTTTAATAAAGGCTGCTTCTTCAATTCAATAGTAATGTCGCAATGACTTTGAATATATTGATGGATCGTTTCAAATAAAGTTATCCTACCGTCTTCTCTTCCTAAAGTTTCATTACCTCTCCAACCTTCAAATAAAAACTTATATAAATTATCTTTTGTTATAGCTTCATATGTTTTTTTTTCAGTATTGAATACAATTTTATAATTTCCATTTTCACGTTTGACTAAATTGATCTTAGTCCCTCTTTGTGTTTCGAGAGGTAATTTATCATCATTTTCTTTTATAGCATGATCTAAACATGAGCATATCAAATCAAATTTTTTATCATTTGTCATTTTTTCCTCTTTAACTTCCAAATCATTTGAAAATCTGTATCACGATTTCACTTCATCCAATATCGTCATTGTTACACTCAATAATCCATCAATCTCGTGTGCACAAATCTCATAAATCGTTTCGGCATCGAGGTCGAAATAGTGATGTGACAAAATATCCCGTATCCCTTTGACCTGTTTCCACGGGATTTGGGGATATTTCTCCAAAAGCTGAAATTCGGTGAGCTTATCGACGTTTTTAAACCCTTCCCCGATGGCGATCAGGCGCATCGAAATACTGTCGAGCTTTTCAAGCCCCCGTTCATCTTTGAGAAAATCATCGCTGGTTTGAATACTTTGAAATCGTTGTTGGATTAGTTTTAATGAGGTGATGATGTCTTCGAGGGTAGAGCGCAGTATCAAAAGCCGGTCATTGTGCATAGATCACATCTCTTTTGATCATCTCTAAAAAGAGGGGTTTCATATGTTTGTGTTCGCGGACGATATCCACTTTTTTGTGCAGGTCGTTCTCGATCTGTTCTTTGATCGCGACCATATCGAACAATGAGGGCTTCATTTTGACGATAATATCGATGTCGCTGTTCTCTTTGGCTTCGTCGCGTGCGAAACTGCCAAACAACCCGATTTGTTCGACGGCATATTTGGTCTTGAACTCTTGAAAATGGCGTGAAAGGTAGTCTAAAATATCCGATTTTTTAATATTCGTCGCCACAACAGCCCCCTTTTCAAAAATCCACTTGTTTTAATTATAACCGATTTTTAATCCTAAAGCCGTACCGGAATACCGTTGGCCGATAGATAGCGCTTGAGATCCATAATGTCGATCTCTTTGTAGTGGAAGATGCTTGCCGCCAGCGCCGCATCGGCGCCGTGCTCAAACGCCTCTTTGATGTGCTCCATCGTCCCGGCCCCGCCGCTGGCGATGACGGGGACGTTGACCATCCGGCTGATCTGCTCGGTGATGGAGAGATCGAATCCCGCCTTGGTCCCGTCGGCGTCCATCGAGGTGAGCAAAATCTCCCCGGCACCGCGGTCGACCGCTTCACGCGCCCAATCGAGGGCATTGATCCCCGTATCGACCCGTCCGCCGTTGAGATAGACGTTATACTGATCCCCTGTTTTTTTCACGTCGATCGCGACGACGATGCACTGGCTCCCGAAACGTTTTGCCCCCTCGTCGATCAGTTCGGGGCGTTTGATCGCGGCGGAGTTGACGCTCACTTTGTCGCACCCCACGGCGAGGAGGCGGTAGATGTCGTCGAGCTTACGGATCCCTCCCCCGACCGTGAGGGGGATGAACACCTCGCGGGCCACCCGCTCGACGATGTGAACGATCGTATCGCGCTCTTCGTGCGAGGCGGTAATATCGAGAAACGTCAGCTCGTCCGCCCCCTCTTCGTTATACCGTTTGGCGACTTCGACGGGGTCCCCGGCATCTTTGAGACCGACAAAATTCACCCCTTTGACGACTCGTCCGTCTTTGACATCGAGACACGGAATGATCCGTTTAGCGAAAAAATTCTCCATCATTGGGCACACTCCGCCTTCTGTTCATAATGCTCTTATTATACCCCCACTTCTCTTAACCCCCCATTACCAAAAGTAACGATAAGAAAACAAAATAGATGTTTTCAACATAAACCGTTCACAAACGTTTGATTTTTTGGTTTAATAGGGGATTAACACTTGGTTGGCTATAATCTCTTTGATGCAGAACCGTGCCGCAATCGCCAAAAAAAAGTTTGGCCAGAATTTTTTACGTGATGAAGCCGTTTTGGCGCAAATCATCCAATCGATGCCCGATACGCCTCACCGTATTGCCGAAATCGGGCCTGGATTAGGTGATTTGACTAAATATTTAGTTGATGTCAAAAGTGTCACCGCTTTTGAGGTCGATACCGACTTGTGCAAGCACTTGGAGCACCACTTTGCCGATGCCATCGCTACCGGCGCCCTGACTCTCCGCTGCGGAGACGTTCTGGAGCACTGGAAGAGTGAGCTTTTGGACGAACCGTACGATCTGGTGGCGAATCTGCCCTACTATATCGCGACGAATATCATCCTCAAAGCCCTCGCCGATCCGGCGTGCCGCAACCTGCTTGTCATGATTCAGCGTGAAGTGGCGGAAAAGTTTTCCGCCGCACCCGGAGAGAGAGCTTTCGGGGCCCTCAGCGTCATTGCGCAGAGCGTGGGAGAGACGAGCATCGTCCTGCACGTTCCGCCCAGCGCGTTCGAGCCCGCTCCCAAAGTCGATTCAGCCGTACTGCTCATTCGAAAAACGGCGAATCGTAATGATACGGGGTTTGAAGAGATGCTGCGCGCCGCCTTCGCGCAGCCGCGAAAAACCCTGTACAAAAATCTTTCCGCACGCTGCGACGGGAAAACGCTCGCTCAAGCCTTTGAATCGCTTGAACTCGTTCCTACCGTCCGACCTCATCAGCTCAGCACCTCCGACTATCACCGGCTCTACACCCTTTTGCACTAAGCCTTTTTCGGCTTTTCTCGACTGGTAGGGCATTCGAAAAATACATCTATCGCGCTATCGAGCGCTGAGAAGGAAACACAACATGACAGACGATAAAACAGAATCACAATCACAGCCGCAAGGCGAATCCCGCAACCGCCGACGCCGGCCGTTCCGCAACCGCAACAACCGTCCGGCCGAGGGGACGGCGGAGAATCAGACAGAGGCACGCGCACCCCGCGAGAACCGTCCTCCGCGCGGCGAACGCCCTCGCAACGACAACCGTGCACCCCGCGGCGAACGCCCCCGTAACGACAACCGCCCTCCGCGCGGCGAACGCCCGGCCGAAGGTGCCGAAGGGGCCAATGAGGCCGAAACCGTCCGTTCCGGTCGTGACCGCGGACGCGGCGGACGCCGCGGTGCCCCCAGCGCGCCGATCGACGGAAACCTCCGCGATTTCGTCGCCAAAAATCAGGACGCGCACCGCAACCGTCTCAATCCGCACTACAAGCTCGACCTCAACAGCAACGAAAAAGTACGTATCACCCCTCTGGGCGGTCTGGGTGAAATCGGAGGGAACATCACCGTTATCGAAACCGAAAACGAAGCGATCATCATCGACATCGGGATGAGCTTCCCCGATGAGGAGATGCACGGCGTCGACATCCTGGTTCCCGATTTCAGCTACCTGCGTGAAATCCGCAAAAAAATCGTTGCGGTCATCATCACCCATGCTCACGAAGACCACATCGGAGGCGTCCCCTACTTTTTCAAAGAGATGCAGTTCCCGATCTACGGAACTCCGCTTCCCCTTGCGATGATCGGCAACAAATTCGACGAGCACCACATGCGCGACTTCCGCCGCTATTTCAACCCGATCGTCAAACGGGTCCCCTATAAAATCGGTAACGACTTCGAAATCGAATGGATGCACATGACCCACTCGATCATCGATTCGTCCGCCCTCGCGATCACGACCAAAGCCGGAACGATCATCCACACCGGAGACTTCAAAATCGACCATACGCCGGTCGACGGTTACACCGCCGACTTGCACCGCCTCGCTCATTACGGCGAAAAAGGGGTTCTGTGTCTCCTTTCGGATTCGACCAACTCCTACAACAAAGACTGGACGCCCAGCGAACTCTCCGTCGCTCCGGGGTTTGACCGTATTTTCGCCAAAGCCGAAGGACGCATCATCATGTCGACGTTCAGCTCGAACATCCACCGGGTCTACCAGGCGATCCTCGCCGGGATCAAATACGGACGGAAAGTGTGCGTCATCGGTCGCTCGATGGAACGGAACCTCGAAGTGTGTATGCAGTACGACTACATCAAGCTTCCCAAAAACATTTTCATCGATGCCGAAGAAGCCAATCGGATGAGCGACAAAGATGTCCTGATCGTCACTACCGGAAGCCAGGGAGAACCCAGCTCGGCACTGTTCCGGATGGCGATCGGCGAACACCGCCACATCAAAATCAAGCCGACCGACCTGATCGTCCTCTCCGCCCGTGCGATCCCGGGGAACGAAGGCTCGATTTCGGGAATGCTCAACTACCTCCAGCGTGCGGGCGCAAAAGTCGCCAACGACCGTGACATCCACGTCTCGGGCCATGCGAGTATGGAGGAGCAGAAACTGATGCTCCGCCTTACCAACCCGAAATTCTTTCTCCCGGTCCACGGAGAATACAACCACATCCAGAAACACAAAGAGACCGGGATTTCGTGCGGCGTCCCCGAGCGGAACATCCTCTTGATGAGCGACGGAGACTGCATCGAAGTCGGTCCGAAGTTTATGCGCAAAGCCAAAACGGTTAAAACGGGCAAAACCTACATCGACAACCAAAACAACCACCAGATCGAAGACGACATCGTCATCGACCGCCAGAAAATGGCCTCGGAAGGGATGGTGGTCCTCGTCGCGCAGGTCAGCGCCGCCGATTCGCATCTGCTCTCCAAACCGCTCGTTACGAGCTTCGGCCTAGTCGCCGACCGTCACGACAAAGCGTTTGCGGCTGAGATGGAAGACGTCCTCGAACACTTCCTCCTCAACATGAAGCCGGGGCTCATCGAGAATCCCAAAGCGCTCGAAAACGACCTGCGTCAGGTAGTGCGCAAGCACATCTACCGCAAGATGAAGAAATATCCACTCATCGTTCCCCACGTTTTCGTAATGTAAAGTGCGCCGTGCGCACTTTACCTGCCCGTTCTTTTTTTAATCCCTTCTTCGCTATACTCTCCGAAACCCTATGAAAGATTTACTCATGAAAGTAACCCTTCATCATCACACCCCTCTGGTCATCTGTTCCGACGCCATCCGTACCTGTTGGCAAAGTTTTGACAAAAGCGACAACGGCGGCGAAAAAGATCGGGAACTCATCGACCGCGTCGGGAACAAATTCAAGCACGCTTCGACGCTCGAACACCTCGTCTACAACTTCTACATCGAAGGGATCAGCCGCGCGCTGCTCCAGGAACTTGCCCGCCACCGTATGGCGAGTCTGAGTGTCAAAAGCACACGCTATACCCTCAAAGAGCTCAAAGACGAAGAGCCGTTTTCAATCGACCATAAAGAACGTGCTTCCAAATACCTGGTAATGACCGGTGTGGATATGGTGGATGAAATGAGTATCCGCGCCCTCGAAAACCTCCGTATCGTGCTCGTAGAGGGAATCAGTAACGATCGGGCCAAATACTGCCTTCCCGAAAGCTACAAAACCGAACTCACCTGGACGATCAACGCCCGCAGCCTTCAGAACTTTATCGCGCTGCGCAGCGACAAAGCGGCCCTTTGGGAAATCCGGGACCTGGCGCACGCCGTCTTCGACGCTTTGCCCGAAGAACACCGTTATCTGTTCGAAAATTCACTCAAAGAGGAACACTGATATGAAAACACGGATCTTTATTGCCGCGGCCGCGGCCGCTCTCCTGTCAAGCGGATGTGCCGAAAAACAGCTTGTCATCAACGGGATGATCTGCCCTGCGGGAACCAACGAGGACCGTGCACGGGCCGATTTCGCCGAATGCCGCGTCTACGACCTTGAAGCGGCTACCAAAGCTTCCCGCGCACCGCTTACGATCGAGTGTCAGAAATGCCTCGAAAGCAAAGGGTACAAAATCGAGCAATAACGTCATGCTTTCGCGCATGGCGGTGTTGTCCTACTAAACGGAAGTTTGGGAAAAAAGAAGAAGAGAGGAGTGGGGCTCTCGAAGAGCCCCGCACTTTTTAGAGCGCTGATTTGGCCTGAGCAGTGAGGGCGGTGAATGCCGCCGCGTCGTTCATAGCCATATCGGCAAGGATTTTGCGATCAAGTTCGATGTTGGCACGTTTAAGACCGTTCATGAAAGTCGAATAGTTCATACCGTTAAGGCGGCAAGCCGCGTTGATACGGATGATCCACAGTTTACGGAAATCCCGTTTTTTCTGTTTACGGTCGCGGAATGCGTATACGAGTGAGCGTTCGAGCTGCTCTTTCGCTTTACGGAAATGTTTGCGTCTTCCGCTGTAGAAACCGCGTGCAAGTTTCAGTACTTTTTTATGACGTCTGCGTCTTACGACACCTGTTTTAACTCTTGGCATTGTTTTCCTTTCTTTACCCGGTACATCTCAATTTTAATGACGGGGTGCCGCTCTTGTGCGGACTTGCCCAGACTAATCTGGAGGGTATTCTCGCGGCGTTTAGCCTACGATCATTTTTTTGATCGCTTTTTCGTCTACTTTAGCAACCACTTTAGGAGTGTTTTGCTTGCGACGGGTAGCTGCATCTTGCTTTGTCAAAATGTGGCTGCGGAACGCTGTACCACGTTTGATAGTGCCGTTTTTCTTTACTTTGAAGCGTTTGACCGCCCCTTTAACCGACTTCATTTTTGGCATCGACTTGATCCTTTCGCAAAAATTCTCTAAAAGAGGGGCGAATTATAGCATAAAATTGTTGAAGATGTGCCCCGTTCTTATGGAGGCGGGAGAGCGGAAGAATTCCGCAGAAGGTCGCCTTCCCCCTCGGGGGGAAGAGAGATTATTTTTTGTCTTCTTTTTTCGGAAGGACGAGCATGTTGCAGTAACGCCCTTCCATCGCGGGAGCTTTGTCCATCGTCCCGACATCCTCGACCATCGGCCACACTTTTTTGAGAACGGCTTCAGCCGCTTCGGGGTGCGCCATTTCGCGTCCGCGGAGGAAGACACGGAATTTGACGTGTTTCCCCTCGGTTAGGAATTCGCGCGCATGTTTGACTTTGTAGCTGATGTCGTTGTCGGCGATTTTTACCGAGAGCTTGATCTCTTTGACTTCAACTTTGGTCTGTTTTTTGCGCGCTTCTTTTTTCTTTTTCTCTTCTTGGTAATGAAACTTGCCGTAGTCCATGATTTTAGCGACGGGGGGTTTCGCATCCGGAGAGATGAGGACGAGATCGAGTCCCATATCGTTTGCTTTGTCCATCGCTTCTTTAATGGAAACGATACCTAATGCTTCGCCGCCGTCGATAACGCAGCGTACCTCAGGAACCCTGATATCTTCGTTCATCAGGACTCGGTCTTGTTTTTTACTCAAAAATGTACCTCATTTATTTTGTTTTTGACGAGAGAGAGGAACTCTTCCTCGCTCAGGTTGTATTGTTCACGTTTACGGCGGTCACGTACCGCAACGTTTCTGGAGTTCACCTCTTCATCGCCCAGTACGATGATCATCGGAACCCGCCCTTTTTCCGCCGTACGGATCCGTTTATTGAGGCTTTCGTTCTTATCGAAAATCTCGTAATCGGCTCCGAGGTCCATCAGTTTTTCGCCCAGTTCCCGCGCGTAGGCGACATGCGGTTCGGCGATCGGAACGATCGCTACCTGCGTCGGAGCGATAAACATCGGGAATTCCCCAGCGTAATGCTCCGTCAATATACCAATAAATCGCTCAAATGAACCTAAAATCGCGCGGTGGATCATTACCGGCTGGATTTTGACGTTCTCTTCGCCGTTGTATTCGAGTTCGAAACGTGCCGGGAGGTTGAAGTCGAGCTGAACGGTTCCGCACTGCCATTCACGGCCGATCGCATCGAGAATCTTAATATCGATCTTCGGTCCGTAGAACGCTCCGCCCCCTTCGTCGATGTCGTATTTGAGGCCGTGTTTGTCGAGAGCGGTTTTAAGCGCGTTCGTCGAAATCTCCCACACCGCGTCGTCGCCGACCGCTTTTTCGGGTTTGGTGGAGATCATCATTTTGTACTCGAATCCGAACGACTTCATGATCCCGTCGATGAAATCGACGATCTCGATGATCTGTTCCTCGATCTGTTCGGCGGTACAGAAAATGTGGGCGTCGTCCTGGGTAAACTCGCGGACGCGGAACAACCCGTGCAGGGCCCCGGTCATTTCGTGGCGGTGGACCACCCCGTATTCGAAATATTTCAGCGGAAGATCGCGGTAAGAGTGCAGGTCGTGTTCGTACACTTTGATGTGGCCGACGCAGTTCATCGGTTTCACCCCGAACTCAAGCTCGTCGATGTGCGTGAAATACATGTTCTCACCGTAGTTCTGGTAGTGGCCGCTCACTTTCCACAGATCGCTGCGGAGCATCTCCGGGCCGCGTACCGGTTCGTATCCCCGTTTGCGGTGGGCTTTAAAGAGGAGCTGTTCCAGACGCGAACGCATCCGTGCCCCTGCCGGAAGCCAGATCGGGAAACCCGAACCGACCTCTTCGCGGAAGGTGAAGAGTTTCATCTCCGCACCGATTTTGCGGTGATCCCGCTTTTCGGCTTCGGCCATCATCTCCAGATAGTTCTTCAGCGATTCCTTGTCGGCAAACGCGATTCCGTAAATACGGGTAAGCATCTCGTTTTGGCTGTCGCCTCCGAGATAGGCGCCCGAAATCTTGGTCAGCTTGAAATTGCGCAGCAGCCCGACGCTCGGCAGATGCGGCCCGCGGCAGAGGTCTTCGAATTCCCCCTGCTTGTAGATCGACACCGTCTCGCTGGGGATACGGTCCATGACCGCCTGTTTGAGGTGGTCGTCGGCGAACTTGGTGCGCGCTTCGTCTTTCGTAATCTCGTAACGGGTGATCGCCTCTTTTTTCTTGACGATCTCCTGCATCGTTTTTTCGATCGTTTTGAGATCCTCTTCCCCGATGTGGGCGTTGACCTTGAAGTCGTAATAAAATCCCTCTTTGACGACGGGACCGACGAAAAATTTTGCTTCGGGATAAATCTTTTTGATCGCTTCGGCCATCAGGTGGGCGCAGGAGTGGCGGATCACTTCCAGCGCTTCGGGAGAGTTGTCGTAAGCAATCTCTTCACCACTGATCCCCAGGGCCTGAGCGGTTTGCAAATCGACAATCTGATCGTTATGTTTGATCGCAATAATATCCATAAGGGTAACCCTTGTGTGAGAAAATATCGCGGATTATACGGAAATGTTGATTGGATTGAGTTTAAACGGTTAAAAAAAGAGTGGAGTATTGGGAAAAAATAAAGGAAGAATGGTGGCCACAACAGGACTTGAACCTGTGACCACTACCATGTCAAGGTAGTGCTCTACCAACTGAGCTATGCGACCATTGAGAGGACGAAATTATAGCCGCCCGGAAGTTAAAAGCGACTTAATTTTTACAATAACGTGGCCAAAAATTCAAAATCAGCAGCCAGACCACCGCAAAATCGATCATAACGTCGGCGAAATTAAACACCGCAAAATCGAATCCGCAATGCCAATAGACGTAATCGACGACCCCGCCGTGTATAAACCGGTCGTAGACGTTCGACGTTCCGGCGCCGACCATGATCCCGACCGGTACGACATAACAGTTCTTTTTGAGCCAGAGGGTATACCCTACAACCCCGGCGAGGAGGGCGATCTGTATCCATTTAAGAGCTTCTTCGAGAAAAGCGAACATCGAAAACGCCACTCCGCGATTGTAAACCAAAATAAGGTCGATGCATTCGGTATAGTGGCGGAACCCTTCGACGAAGAGTGCCTTGATGTTTTGATCGACGATGAAAACGGCGATCGCGGCAAGCAGTAAAAACCCGAACGCTTTAAGCATTCAGGGCCTTCTCAAAAAATGCCACAAGGCGATCCATCGCTTTTTCCATCACTTTCGCGTCTTTCCCCTCCAGCAGGATACGGAGTTTGTTCTCGGTCCCCGAGTAGCGGATCAGGTGGCGCATGTGTTGCGCTTCGACGTTTTTGAGCTCTTCTTCGAGCCCTTCGATCTGCTCGAGGGGCTTTTTCGTTTTGACTTTGATATTGACGAGCTTTTGAGGGTAGAGTTCGAACGGCCGCAGCACGCGGCTCGCTTTTTGGCCCGAAGTCAGAAGGAGCGCCAGAACCTGCAGCGCGCTCACCAGCCCGTCCCCGGTTTTAGCGTAATCGTGCATGACGATATGGCCGCTTTGCTCACCGCCGAAATTGATGCCGTTTTCGCGCATCTGTTCCAGTACGTATTTGTCTCCGACGTTGGAACGGAACAGTTTCAGCCCTTCGGCGTTCATCGCATCTTCAAGCGCCTGGTTGCTCATCACCGTCGCGACGATCCCGCCCCCTTTCAGGTTTCCGCCACGGTGCAAAAAGAGCCCCAGCGCGCCGAGGATCTGGTCACCGTCGACCTCCTCGCCGTTTTCGTCGACGACGATAAGGCGGTCCGCATCGCCGTCCAGCGCCAGCCCGATATCGGCGCGGTACTGTTTCACCGCTTCGCGGACGTCTTTCGTGTGAAGCGCTCCGCACCCTTCGTTGATGTTGAATCCGTTGGGTTTGTCGTGCAGAACGATCACTTCGGCCCCGAGTTCTTCAAGAACCGTCGGCCCCACCTTGTATCCTGCTCCGTTGGCGGTGTCGAGGACGATACGAAGCCCCTGCAGCGTCAAATCGCGGCTGAACGAATTTTTCAGCTGCACAATGTAACGGCCGATCACGTCGTCGATCCGTTTGGCCGAACCGATCTTTTTCCCCGTTACATGTCCCTCTTCGAGGCGGGCTTTGTCGTGCGCGATCGCCTCGATCTGCGCCTCGATCTCTTCGGAGAGCTTGTTGCCGTGGGCGTCGAAAAATTTGATCCCATTGTCTTCGTAGGGGTTATGGCTGGCCGAAATCATAATCCCCGCGTCGCAGCGCATGTTCTCCGTCAGAAACGCGATCGCGGGGGTCGGCATTGGTCCGATCTGGACAACATCGTAACCGACTGCCGTAAGGCCGCTGACGATCGCGTTTTCGATCATGTAACCGCTTCGACGGGTATCTTTACCGACCAGAATTTTTTTCGTCCGGGCGTGATCACGGAAGTAGATTCCGGCCGCCATTGCTACGCGCATCGCAAGTTCCGCCGTCAAAAATGACCCTGCTTCTCCCCGCACCCCATCGGTTCCAAAAAGTTTCATTATTTTTTTCTTCCTTTTATTTGATGTTATACACTAAAACGAATTCATCCGTTTCAGTGGCAAGGACTAAAGTCCTTCGCAATCCCCTAAAGCTACAAAAACTGCCGTTTTTGAGAATATTTTAGAAGCATCTATATTTTTTAATATTTTATTAACACTAAACATTAATAAAACTTTTTTATGTCAAAACCTATAAATTTTAACTTAAATTTAATTATCTTTAAGGTAGCATTCTACCCTAAAAAAAATTCGACAAGGATAAATGCCATGGCAAACCACAAGTCAGCATTGAAACGTATCCGCCAGACGGAAAAGCGTACAGAACGCAACCGGTTTTACCGCACACGTATCAAAAACATCGTCAAAGCAGTTCGCACTGCCGTAGAAGCGGGCAATAAAGAAGAGGCAAAAGCCGCTCTCATTATCGCTAACGCCAATCTTCACAAATATGTTAGCAAAGGTGTCTTGAAAAAAGAGACTGCCGCTCGCAAAGTCAGCCGCCTCCACCTCGCCGTCAACAAACTGGCGTAATCCGGTTTGTTTCTTTGCCTCTTTCGAGGCAACCCATCTTTCTTCTGGACTAACATCATGCTAGCCGACAAACTGACCCCCTTTATCAACCGCTACAATGAGATTACCGAACTCCTGAGTTCTCCCGATATCGGTAACGACGTCAAACGGATGACCGACCTCTCGAAAGAACAGTCCTCGCTGCAGGCGATTTTTTCCAAAGCGACCGAGTACAAAAAGCTTTTGGCCGATATCGAAGAGAACAAAGCGCTCGTATTCGACGCCGAACTGGGAGAACTGGCCAAAGAGGAGCTCAAATCCCTCGAACCGCAGGTCGAACCGCTCGAAGAAGAGATCAAAAAGCTCCTCATCCCCGCCGATCCCAACGACAAGCGTAACATCTACATCGAACTGCGCGCCGGGACGGGAGGAGACGAGGCGGCCCTGTTTGTCGGCGATTTGTTCAACGCCTACGTCCGCTACGCGGATGTGAAAGGGTGGAAGATCGAACTGATGAGTTCCAGCCCTTCCGATGCGGGGGGGTACAAAGAGATCATCGCCCTCATTAAAGGCGAGCAGGTCTACTCGCGCCTCAAATACGAAGCGGGAACCCACCGGGTGCAGCGGGTCCCCGCCACCGAGTCCCAGGGACGGGTTCACACCTCGGCGATCACGGTCGCCGTGATGCCCGAAGTCGATGACGTCGAAATCACGATCAACGAAAACGACCTCAAAATCGACGTCATGCGCTCCTCCGGCTGCGGCGGGCAGAGCGTCAACACCACCGACTCGGCGGTACGGATCACCCACCTCCCGACCGGAATCGTCGTTACCAACCAGGATGAGAAATCGCAGCACAAAAACAAAGACAAGGCGATGAAAATCCTCAAAGCGCGCCTCTACGAGATGCAGATGGAAGAGGCAAAAGAAAAAGAGATGGCCGAACGCAAAGAGCAGGTCGGAACGGGAGACCGTTCAGGGCGTATCCGCACCTACAACTATCCTCAAAACCGCATCTCCGACCACCGGATCAACCTCACTCTCTACCGTCTTGACGAGATCATGCAGGGGGGATTGATGGACGACATCATCGAGCCGCTGATCGCCGATGCGCAGGCAACATTAATGGAAGCGTCGGGACTTTAAGAAAAATCGCAAGCGATTTTTGGGCTTCCTGCCGAAGGAGACCCAGTGTCAACGTAGCTATCGGGACGCGTTCCGATAGCGTATCAAAATTTCCAATAGGTCTCAAACACCCCTTTGACTTCCCCTTTGAACGTAATCACTCCCTCTTCAAGCCCCAGATAGAGCGTCTCCCCGCTTTTGGGGAACACCTGCGTTTGGTCCGAAACGATCCCTTCGCGGTTGGCACGGTAAAACGACGCGGCCATTCCCGTCCCGCATGCGAGGGTTTCATCTTCAACTCCGCGCTCATAAGTGCGCACCCGCAGCGTTCCATCAGGGTTGCGGGCGGCGATGTTGACGTTGGCGTTGTATTTGTGGCGCAGACCCCGCGCGAGCTCAATATTGAAATCCTCGATATCGGCGTCAAACGTGATTAAGTGGGGGACTCCCGTATCGATGAGCCACCATTGCATCCCCGCTTCGTCGATCTCCCGATCGACGATACTCGGAGGGGTCAGATCGCTTTGCACCATATTCCCCTCCACCTGCGCTTTGATCACTCCGGCACCGGTCAAAAAAGCCATGGATGAGGGAGCCAATCCGAAACGGTGGGCGTAATGGGCACAGGCACGGCTGCCGTTGCCGCACATCGAGGCGGTCGAACCGTCGGCATTGTAAAACTCCCATTCGAAATCGAGGCTTTCGTGCGGAACCAAAACGATCAGTCCGTCCGCGCCGATCCCGTTCTGACGGTCGCAGAGGGTTCGGGCAAGCGCGGAACGGTCGGCTTTTTCGAACGCGTGGAAAATGACGAAATCGTTGCCGCTGGCACAATATTTGGCGATCTGGAGCATACGGGAATCCTTCGGATAAATGTGTGCCATTATACCTTAGGGACGGGATAGAGCGCTTTAATCGTTTCGACGAATTTTTCGCATTCACTCTGGAGATGTTTGAGATTGGAGGAATTGTCGATCACCCAGGTCGCGCGCGCTTTTTTCTCGTCGATGTCCATCTGGCTCTCAATCCGGCGGAGCGACTCCTCTTCCGAAAAACCGTTGCGTTTGATGAAGCGCTCAAGCTGAAGGGCTTTGGGGGTATAAACGACGACCGAGTCTTTGATCGGGTACGACCGGGTCTCGAAAAAGAGCGGAATGTCGATCAGATAGGGGTAGCCGAGGGCATCTTGTTTTTCGCTCTCTTCCTCGATGGCGGCACGGATTTTGGGATGGAGGAAATTTTCGAGCTCTTTTTTGGCATCGGGATCGGCAAAAACGACTTTCCCCAGCGCGGGGCGGTCGACTTTTCCCCCTTTCACAAACGCCGGGCCGAAACGCTCCTCAACCCACCGGGCGTTCTGATCGAGTATCCGGTGGGAAATGGTATCGGCATCGATGATCCGAAGACCGCTCAGGGAGAGGAGGGACGCAACGGTGCTTTTGCCCGTCGCAATCCCTCCGGTCAATGCGATGGCGTAGCGGTACGGCATCAGTTGCGGATAATCCCCAGATAATTCTTGCGGATGTACTGCGGCATCGCGAATGCGGCCGTATGGATATCGCAATTGTAGTAGCTTTGCCCTTCGAGCAGATCGCTGCGCTGTAAAATCAGGTCTGCGGTAGGGTGGTATTCTTTGGAACACAGCAGAAGCGTTGTTCCGTCCCCGACGGTATAGGGCATAATGATTTTGAAATAGTTGCCGAGGATCTGCATCAGTTTCGTATTGGCTTCGAGCTCATCCATATCCGGGTGGCGGAGCACGCACAGGCCGTCGTCTTTGAGAACGCGGTTGAGATGAGCCAGTGCCGCCGCGTCGTCGCACAGCGCGTCCAAGATAACGACATCCGCACTTCCCTCAGCGGCATTTCGAAAGGTATCGAGCAGCTGCGCATTGGAGGCATACACCGCTTCAACGTCACGATACCGCGCCAGTTCGCTTCCCAGAAGGTCGGCTTTATCGCTCGAAACCAGCACCGACTTGGGATTTTTATGGGTACACATCGGAACGTGGACCATCATTTCGGGGTAAATAAACGTTTTCATCAATACGGGTCTCTCGTCTTTTTGCAGAATTTTCGAGCGATTGTAACATGCGGAGATTAAAAGGCATTGAATATTCGTTGTAGCCTCGGACATTAAAGGTTGTACCGTTCCGTTTCGATATAATTTCGGCACAATCCACTATCCAACGGAGTTCAACATGTGTGCAGAAAAAATTCAGCGTTTCCTGATGGCCATCGTCCTGACCGTGGCCATGGTCCTCTTCATGAACGGCCAGCTTCAATGGGCGGTTATCATCCAGACCTTCGTCATTTTGATGGTCCTGGTATGGGCATTGACCGATTTTTGCCCGTCAATCTGGATGTTCCGGAAAATCTTCGGGTCGTGCGATAAAAAAGATTAACGGCTAATACGCCCCTCTCAATTTTCCCTAACGACTCTTGCGTTATAATCCCCTCACTATTTCAGGTGAGGGATTTTTATGAGCCAAATCAGCTACAAAGATGCCGGTGTCGATATCGATGCGGGCAACAGCTTCGTCGAAAACATCAAACCGCTGGTCAAATCGACCGCCGTTCCCGGAGTTTTGGGAGGGATCGGATCGTTTGCGGGTGCTTTCGAACTGCCTGCGGGATATAAAGAGCCGGTTATGCTCGCCGCAACGGACGGGGTCGGGACGAAGCTCAAACTCGCGATCGACTCGGGAATCCACGACACGGTCGGAATCGATCTGGTCGCCATGTGCGTCAACGACCTCATCTGCAACTTCGGAACTCCTTCTTTTTTCCTTGATTATTACGCAACCGGGAAACTCGACGTGGCTGCCGCAACGGCCGTCGTCGGAGGAATCGCGGAAGGATGCCGCCAGGCCGAATGCGCCCTTATCGGCGGAGAAACGGCCGAGATGCCGGGAATGTACCATTCCGACGATTACGATCTGGCCGGGTTTGCCGTCGGTATCGGGGAAAAAAGTGAGCTTGACCGTACCGACAGAGTGGCCGCGGGAGACGTTCTCATCGCCCTGCCCAGCTCCGGTCTGCACTCGAACGGCTTTTCCCTCGCCCGTAAAGTCCTGTTTGAAAAAATGGGGATGAAATTCGACGATTCGTTCGAAGGCAAACCGCTGATCGAGACCCTCCTCACCCCGACGCGCATTTACGTCAAAACCTTCAAAGCCAACAAAGACAAAATCCAGGCCCTCGCCCACATCACGGGGGGCGGGATCGTCGAAAACCTCCCCCGCGTCCTCCCCGAGGGGCTGCGTGCCGTGATCGACGAATCCTCGATCCGGGTCCTTCCGATTTTCGAGCTGATCTCTCAGCACGTCGAACGTGCCGAAATGTTCCGTGCCTTCAACATGGGGGTCGGAATGATCCTCGTCGTCCGTCCCGAGAACGTTGCCTCTATCCTCGCGAGCACCGACGGCTACGTCATCGGGAAGCTCGAAGAGGGGAAACGCGAAGCGGTTCTCGTCTAACTACCCTGCCCGCCCCTTTGCGGCGGTTCACCTTTTCTCCTCTGCGTTGAACGTAAACACCTTGCCTGTTTTTCCATCGATATGCGATTGCCGTACTTCGAGCGACAGCTTATTGGGACTACCGCTATCGAAACACTTTCAAAACCGACAGTTGAACTTTAACAAGGGAAGAAACGGAAGAGGGGGCGCCGAGCGCCCCTTTGCGAAAAGTTATTTGAGGAGATCGGCGCGGGGGAACGTAAACGTCGACTGGCGGTCGACGATCACTTTGTCCTTCGCATCGACGGCGTATGCGCGGATCGTAATCGGAATGACCGTATCTTTGCGGTCGTCGTTGACGAGCATCTCTTCGGTATAGAGGACCACTACTTTTTTCTTGACAATCCCCGGTTTGACTTTAAACGGTTTGGCAGGCTGATCGATTTTGATCTTCCCTTCCATGCCCGCCGGAGCAATGACGTCGAAGTAATATTCGTGATCTTCGTTCAGCGTATTTTGGAGCAGGAACGTATAGGCGTTATCCACCCGCGTTTTCCCCTCCTCGGTCTGGTTGATCGAATAGAGGCGGTTTTCTTTGTTGATGTTGAGGAGCATGTACTCTTTTTTGCTTCCCATCATCGCCAGCACGATGCTGACGATCACCAATACCGCGATGTAACCGAGAATTTTAGGACGGAAATAGTCGGTCTTTCCTTTCCGGAACAATGTCTCTTTTTCGCTTGACCATTCGACCAGCGTCGGCTTGCCCAGTTTCCCCATTACTTCGGTACAGGCGTCGACGCATTCAAGACAGTTGATGCACTCCAGCTGGAGCCCTTTACGGATGTCGATGTGGGTCGGACAGACGGTCACACAGCTTTCGCACGTCGTACATTCGGCACTCGGGTTGACGCTGAGCAGGTCGTTTTGCTTGGTAAACACTTTTTCTTTGTTCTCGTTGTAGATGTCGCCGCCACGGTTGGGATTGTAGATCGCCATAACGGTGTCTTCATCGTAAAGAACCGACTGGATACGGGAATACGGACAGACGTACACGCAGAAATTTTCCTTGAGGAAAATAACGTCATACACCAAAAAGCCGACTATGACCAGGATCGATCCGATCAGCACGGGGTGTTCGGCCGGGTTCTGGATGTAGGCGAAGAAATCTTCGGGCGGTACGAAATACCACATCAAATCGGCCGCGGCGATGAACGCGAGGCCCGTCCACAGCAAAAGCGCCACGACCCGCTTGAGCTTGTTTTCCGCTTTCGAATAATCGGGTTCTTGTTGCTTGTTTTTGATCCGCTTGCGCAGGCCGAGCAGTTTCGTCTCGATCAGGTCGCGGTACACGACGCGGAAAATCGTCTGGGGACACATCCATCCGCAGAAAACCCGTCCTCCCAAGACCGTTATACCGAAAACGCCGATGAAAAGAATCATCAGCAAAAACGGCATCAGGTAAAGTTCCTGCATGTCGAACTGCACGAACATCAGGTGGAGTTTGAGCTTGTCGAAGCTAAGCAAAAACAGATGGTTGCCGTCGACCTGGATCCACGGAATGACCAGCGACAAAACGGTCACCAGACCGTAGAACCAGTAGCGCTTGATTCGCCAGGGCGTCCACCCGGCCAAATATTCCTTCCCTTGCGGGGTTGTTGTTTCGCTCATTAAACCTCCTTTGAGCTTGTTTCTATTACCGGGCAACGTATCGTCCCGATCACCGTCGCTTCGGCTTCTTCGTCGTTTCCGTCGCCGAATACGCCACTGACGACCTCTTTGAGTTCACGCGATTCGATATAGTCTTTGAGCGAACTGCGGCTCACTCCCAAAATCCGCGCGATTTCGCTCACGCTGCGGCGCTCTTTGAGCAAATCGATGATTTTTTCAAGGTGAGTATCGAATTTGGATGAAGACTTCGATCCTTTCGGACGTCCGATCCCTTTTTTCGCATCGTCTTGCAAAATCTGACGAAGCTGGTCAATCAGTCCCAACACCACCATTGTATCACTATTGCGGTCGATTACGATTCTGGGTTTGACCAGCTTGATCGTATTGCCGTTTTTGAGAAGACAGCTGAGCATCTGCACCAAATCCTCGATGTGGCTGCTCAGTGCCCACACGTCGTATACGATCAGCGTATCGTCATGGAGCGAGCGGAAAAACTGGACCACTTCGGTACGTTCGATCAGCCTTTTGCTTTGAGAGGTGTGGTCCACCATCTCTTCCTCGATGATTAATCCTTTCTGATCAGCATAACCGTTTATCAGTTTCAGCTGTTCGTATACACCGTCAAAATCTTTGTCGGAGCGTATGTAACTGACGATCATTTAACGTATAAACTCCTTTGATTTATGAGTTTCATCGTCATTCTAGCCAATGTTGACGATAATAGTCAATAGAAAAAAGGGTTTTTTCGTCAATTTTTCGCGTCCAATATCACGACTTCACACTGCAGGGCAATCCCAAACTGCTCAGCGACCCGTTTCTGGGCTTCACCGATCAGCCACAGGGCGTCGTCGAACGTTCCGCCTCCGTAGTTGACCAGGAAATTGGCGTGAACTTCGCTGAACGCCATTGCGCCGCGCCGGACACCCTTGAGGCCGACGGCTTCAATCAGCCGGCCGGCGTAATCGCCGGGAGGATTCTTAAAACAGCTCCCCGCACTCGGATCGGAGGGCTGGTTCGAACGCATCTGCGCGAACATCGCGTAGCGCTCGTCCGAATACCCCGCAACGGCATCAAAAACCGCCTCGAAAACAACCTCGTCTATCGACGTTTTGCGGTAACCGTATTCGATCTCCTCTTTTTTCTTCCATCCGCTCGGAGTCCGCAGCGCGATCAGGTGATTGAAGATTTCGTACTCTTTGAGCCCCGCGTTCATTTTGATCATTCCTCCGACCGTACCGGGAAGTTTGGAAAGATACTCGAAATGGGCGATGTCGTTTTTTTTGCAGAACGATACGACCCTCCCCCCCGGCGTCGCCGCACCGATATGGAGGCCGTCTTCCTCCAGCCGGATGAAATCGTACGTTTTGGCAAGGAGCATCAAAGGGGGCGGGGTCGGCGAAATGAGCAGGTTGTTGGCACTGCCGACGATGACGCGCCCCGGCGGAACGATGTCGTCTTCGATCAGGGCGACGTCGACGACAGGACCGATCCGGATCGAGCTGAAGCGGGAGAAATCGATCGTTTTAAAATTCATTGCATGAACGTCGGAATCATATTGAATATCCGTATCGTGAAATCTTCCATCGTATTCATCATCCACGGCATGGTAAGGATCACGATCACGACGATCCCGATGATCTTGGGGATGAAGCTCAGGGTCATCTCATTGATCTGGGTCGTCGCCTGAAAAATACTGACGGCAAGTCCCAGGAACATCCCCACCAGCAGTGCGGGCAACGCGAGAACCAAAGCGATTTTGAACGTCTCGATCCCCAATCCGATCAGCTCTTCCTGCATCATTTACGAGTACCTCAATTCGGTATATTCAAGCGGGATCATGAAATCTTTCGGATCGATGGCCGCATCGTAAAAACCGTGGCGATACCCCAGGTCGAACAGTTTTTTGATGGCGGCATACTGAATCTCGCTAAGGGTGATCGACTCGTCGTTGGCGTAGAGTTCGAGGTATTTCTCGAGCGTCGGGGCGTCGATCCGCACCAGGGAGCGCTCGAGAAGCATTTTCGAGAGGGTTTCTTTATGGTCTCGGGCCACCTTGACCGCTTTGGTCAGAAGGTTTTCGTATTCGATCGCGCTGCTAAGCGGGAGTGAACGGCGTATCGCCATCCCTCCCAGCGGAAGGGGAAGGTCGGAGCCGGCCAGCTCGCACCATACATCCCACAGTTCCCGTTCCACTTCGAGACTTTCGTCGTAGCCGAGGATGCTTTCGTGGATGAGAACCCCCGCATCGACCTCCCCCGACAAAACCGCCTGCTCGATTTCCAGAAAGTTCATGTAAACGATTTTTGCGTCGGGATAGGCGATGCGAAACAGCAGTGCGTTCGTCGTGAATTTCCCGCTGAGCGCCACCTTGAACCGTTTTTTGAGGACCGTCTCTTTTTTGCGGATCAGCTTGGGACCGTACCCCTGACCGAAACTGACCGCCGTGCGCAGCAGCGCGTAGTCGTTACGGATATGCGGGTAGAGGCCGAAACTGATCGCACTCACGTCGTAAGTGCCCGCAAGGGCCTCTGTGTTGAGGGTCTCGATGTCCAGGGCGATGTTTTCGAAAACGGTACCTTTTTTTCCGACCCATCCGAATTTGATGGCGTAGTACATAAAAATGTCATCGGCGTCGGGAGAGTGGGCAATAACCGTTTTTTTCACCTGGTTTCCTTGTTTGGCTGGACGAATCAATTAAATTTTAACGAAATAACGATAAAATAATACCATTCCATTAGTGTGAATTTTAATATTTCAATTTGTCATATTTTTTAAATATATTTCAATTTGTCATATTATTGCCTTATCTAACAACCTAATACCGTATCAGGAGAGCAACGCATGATGGATCCACAAAAACTCAAATCGCTTGAACTGGCGATGAAACAGATCGACAAAACGTTCGGGAAAGGGACGTTGATGCGTTTGGGCGACAAAGAGATCGAACCGATCAACGCCATCAGCACCGGTTCGATCGGGCTGGACCTCGCCCTCGGTATCGGCGGGGTCCCCGAAGGGCGCGTCGTCGAAATCTACGGACCGGAGAGTTCAGGTAAGACGACCTTGAGCCTGCAGATCACGGCAGAATGCCAGAAAGCGGGGGGCGTGTGCGCCTTCATCGACGCGGAACACGCACTTGACGTCAATTACGCGAAAAATCTGGGGGTCGATATCGAGAATCTCCTCGTCTCCCAGCCCGACTACGGCGAGCAGGCGCTCGACATCGTCGAAACCATCGCCCGCAGCGGTGCGGTCGATCTGATCGTCGTCGACTCGGTTGCGGCCCTCACCCCCAAAGTCGAGATCGAAGGGGAGATGGACGACCAGCAGGTGGGCGTTCAGGCCCGTCTGATGTCCAAAGCGCTGCGGAAACTCACGGGCGTTTTGCATAAGATGAACTGTACGATCATCTTTATCAACCAGATTCGGATGAAAATCGGAACGATGGGGTACGGTTCACCCGAAACGACAACCGGCGGAAATGCGCTAAAATTCTACGCATCGGTCCGGATCGACGTGCGGAAAATCGCCACGCTCAAACAAGGCGAGAGCCAGATCGGAAACCGCGTCAAAGCCAAAGTCGTAAAAAACAAGGTCGCCCCGCCGTTCCGGCAGGCGGAATTTGATATCATGTTCGGCGAAGGGATCTCCAAAGAAGGAGAACTCGTCGACTATGGCGTAAAGCTCGATATCATCGACAAAAGCGGCGCATGGTTCAGCTTCGAGGACGTCAAACTCGGCCAGGGACGCGAAAACGTCAAGCAGAAGTTCAAAGAAGAACCGGAGCTGGCCAAAAAAGTCGAAGACAAAATTAAAGCCGCCATGGGCGTCAACAACATCATGGCGATGGATGAATCTGAAATAGGAGAAGTAGACGAATGATTTTTATTGATGAAGTAAGTGCAATCGAGGTAATGGATTCCCGGGGGAATCCGACAGTCAAAGCAACGGTTCAGCTCAGCGACGGGACACGTGAAAGCGCGATCGTACCCAGCGGTGCCAGTACCGGAAAGCGCGAAGCGCTCGAACTCCGCGACAACGACAGCCGCTACATGGGCAAAGGGGTTCTCAAGGCGGTCGAAAACGTCAACACACAGATCGCAGATGCGATCATGGGCCTTTCTCCCTACAATCAGGCGGTCGTCGATGCGACCATGAAAGAGCTTGACGGAACCGACAACTATTCCAACCTCGGCGCCAACGCCGTCCTCGGTGTTTCGATGGCCGTCGCCCGCGCAGCGGCCAAAAGCCTGGGGATTCCCCTTTACCGCTACCTCGGCGGCGCGAACGCGATGGTCATGCCCGTTCCGATGCTCAACATCATCAACGGCGGAAGCCACGCCGACAACAGCGTCGATTTCCAGGAGTACATGATCATGCCCGTCGGCTTCGCCGATTTTTCCGAAGGGCTCCGCGCGTCCGCGGAAGTCTATCATAACCTCAAAAAGATCCTCAAAGACCGCGGCGCCAATACCGCACTCGGTGACGAAGGGGGATTCGCACCCGATCTGAAAAATAACGAAGAGCCGATCGAAGTGATCATGGAAGCGATCGCCAAGGCGGGTTACAAAGCGGGTGAGCAAATCGCCATCGCCCTGGACGTCGCGAGTTCCGAGCTGGTCTGCGAAGGGGGATACCGCCTCGAGTCCGAAGGGCGCACCCTCACCAGCGAAGAGCTGGTCGGGTATTACGAAGCGCTCTGCGCCAAATACCCCATCGTTTCGATCGAAGACGGTCTGAGCGAA
Organism: Campylobacterota bacterium; assembly: GCA_040752835.1. NCBI lineage: Bacteria > Pseudomonadati > Campylobacterota > Campylobacterota bacterium. The sequence continues at coordinate 174,029 of JBFMGG010000004.1, forward strand.
GACGACTGGGCCGGATGGAAAATCCTCACCGAACGTCTGGGCGGCAAAGTACAGCTCGTCGGAGACGATCTGTTCGTCACCAATGCAAACATCCTCGCCGAGGGGATCGCCAAAGGGATCGGTAACGCCATCCTGATCAAACCTAACCAGATCGGAAGCGTCTCCGAGACGATGCTGACGGTACGTCTGGCGCAGCGTAACGGTTACAAATGCGTCATGTCCCACCGCTCCGGTGAAAGCGAAGACGCGTTCATCGCCGATTTCGCCGTCGCGCTCAACTGCGGAGAGATCAAAACCGGTTCAACCGCGCGCGGCGAGCGTACGGCGAAATACAACCGCCTGCTTGAAATCGAAAACGAAGTCGTCTACGGCGAATACCTGGGAAATACCCTTTTTAACTGATGCACCAGGACGACCGGCTGCTCGGAAATGAGGAAAACGAGAGTCTGACCGAACGCTATTTCGGGCTTTCGACTCTGAAGTTTTTCATTGCCGTCGCCGCCGTACTCGTTGCGGGCATCTACATGGGGCTGATTTTTTTCGGCAACAATTCGCTCAGCGTACTGCTCGACCTCGAAGAGCACCAAGACTACCTGATCGAAGACATCGAACGTCTCAAAGCGGAGAATGCGGCCCTGCAAAAGCAGTACTTCGAGTACAAAGAACTCGATGCCGACGCCGATACCGAAGAGGTTTCTGAAGTTCATTAGCCCTTCTTCGCCGTACCGACTCCGCATGATTCACACATGAAAGGGAAGCATGAAATCATCACTTCTGGCCTGCATCCTCCTCCTCTCTCCGCTCATTGCCCGGGAAAACCCCTTTTTCGCCGTCACGTCGCCCGCACAGAAAGTGACGTCCAATCTCCCCGAAAACACCCCGATGCTGGGAGCCGTAAGCTACAGCCTCCCCGACGAAGCCCGTATCCTCCAAGAGATCTCGTTGACCTATCAAAATGCCGACGGAAGCATTGAGATCCGTAAAATCGACCTGAACAGGGCTATCGATTGGCACAAACCGATCGTGATCTCTCAGGGGGGGAAATCGGCACAGATCCCTTCCAATGCCAAAACCTCTTCCTCGGGCCAACTTGAATTTGTCCGGTTTTCAAGTACGCAAAAAACTCTCAGACTCGCCTCTTCCGTCCCTCTCATGCGTCATTTTGCCCTCAGTAATCCAAACCGGATCGTTCTGGATTTTTCGTACTCGAAACTGTTTGAGAAAACCCAAAAGGCGATGAACGCTGCTCCTTATCTGGGTGCGGAAATGACCTATCACGGCAAATTTGCCCGTATGAGCATCACGCTGGACGGCCGCTACGACTACACACTGCGCCAATCGGGTAAAAACATCATTATTGATTGTCAATAAAAGAAAAAAAGTGTCGGAAGAAATTCCCCGCGTGTGCGGGGAGGAGAGTTATTTTACGGCAGCCAGTGCAGCTTCGTAATCGGGTTCCGCAGTGATTTCAGGAACGATCTCTTTGTAGGTTACGATACCTTCTTCGTTAACGGCGAAGATAGCGCGGCATGTAACACCCGCCAGAACGCCGTCCGCGATCAATACACCGTACGCGTTCGCGAAATCTTTGTTGCGGAAGTCAGAAGCAACGGTAACGTTCTCGATCCCCTCAGTTGTACAGAAACGGCCGCCGGCGAACGGAAGGTCCATCGATACGATTGTCAAATCAACGTTTGCCAATGAAGCCGCTTCTTTGTTGAAGTTGCGTGTTTCAGTCGCACATACTGCAGTGTCGAGTGAAGGAACCGCAACGATCAGCTGTTTTTTGCCTGTTGCGCCGCCCACTACTTTGTCTGCAAGACCGTTCGAGTTTACAACTGTGACCTGTGGTGCTTTATCACCGACTTTTACTTCGTTACCCGCAAGGTTAACGACGTTACCTTTAAGCATTGTTGTTGCCATTTATAGCTCCTGTTTTTGTTTGGTACGAAAATTGTACTTAATTCGGATAATTTCACTCTGAATTATCCAATAGGTGTTTCGGCTTAAGAAATATTACAGATTTGTCCGGGGAGAAACGCTCAGGGAACGGTAATCCGCCCATTCGCCGCGCAGGTAGTGTTCGACCGCAATCCGCCCTACCATGGCGGCGTTGTCGGAGCAAAAACTCAGCTCCGCCGCCAGCATCTCGACATCGTAAGGGGCCAGAATTTTTTCGAGTTCGCCCCGCAGGTAACGGTTCGCGCTCGCGCCGCCGACAACAGCGAATCGTATGGGTGGGGTCATTTTAAAGTATTTTTTGAGTTTTTGGATCAGATGGGCGGTCGCGGTTTTTTGGAAAGCCGCCGCGATGTGGGGGTACTCTTCGGACTCTGCCCCCTCAACGGCCAGGCGCACCTGGTTTTTGAGCCCCGAATAGCTAAAGGCGATCTGCGGGGACTGCCACAGCGGAACGGTAAAAGCATAGCGCTCCGGGTCTCCCCGCGATGCAAGCCGCTCGATAACCGGCCCTCCCGGGTATCCCAGCCCCATCATTTTGGCCACCTTGTCAAAGCTCTCCCCGTAACTGTCATCCAGCGTCGTCGCGACCGTTTTCATCGCATGGAGCGATTCGACCTCGATGAGCTGCGTGTGCCCGCCGGAGACCAATAAAACGGTCAAAGGGAAAACGCTCTCTTTTTCGATAAACAGCGAGTAGATATGCCCTTTGAGATGGTTGACCGGGATCACGGGAATTTTCAGCGCCAGGCTCAGCGCTTTGGCCATGCTCACCCCTTCGATGAGGGTGACGGCGAGTCCGGGGGCATTAGTGACGGCAACGGCTTTGAGATGTGTGAGCCAGGGCGAGCACTCTTCCAAAATCGCCGGGAGCGCCTGGGCATGCAGGCGACTGGCAAGTTCGGGAACGACGCCGCCGTATCGGGAGTGCTCCAGCTCCTGCGATATTTTCTTGTGATAGATCAGTTTTTTGGTGGCGATCTCGGTAATCGCGATCGAACTGTCGTCGCACGAGCTTTCGATGCTGAGGATCATGAAAGCACCCACTCTTTGACCCACGGCCACGGGCCGAATCCGGCGGCCGTGTTGATGTGCCCGGCATCGTGAAGTACGTGCAGGGGGACACCGAGCGATTCGGCAAGCGACTGGGATTCGTCCAGGCTCATGTAGGGATCGTTGTCCGACACGACCATGAGCGCCTCCTCCGCATGCAAAGCGGCGGGGAGCGGTGCGGGGAAAAACGTCGCGACTTCGGGGTATTCTCCCAGATCGCGCGGAGGGGCGCACAGCAAAAGTTTTTTGACCCGCCCTTTCAGAAACGGGGCGATGTGAAACCAGAGGACATTTCCCAGCGAATGAAGGACGACGACGTCGGGACGAAGATCGTCGAAGGCTTCCAGCGCTTCACGCACCCAGGTCTCTTTGTCGGGGCAGAGATTGTCGCTCATCTGCGGAAAGGCGACGATACAGTTCTCTACCGCCAGCTCCCGGGCGAGCCATGCCTGCCAGTGCGGCAGGTCGCTGCCGTGCCATCCGTGGAGGATCAGAACCTTTTTCACGCCTGGCCCCGAACGTATTCGCGCACCCGAAGATCGATCTCAAAAATCTCTTCAACCGACGAAGGGACGGAATCAAACGCATCGTATGCGCGCAGGATAAGGCGTGAAAGGGCCGAAAAGCCGATCTCGCCGGCAACGAAACGTTCGATTGCCGCTTCGTTGGCGGCATTGACGATCACGCCGCGCGCGGGGTTGGCCAAGAGGTCGTTTTTGATCTCCCAGATCGGATACCGCGCCGGATCGATCGTGCGAAATTCCAAAGATCCGATCCGGGCGAGATCGATCCGCTCGACGATGGGCGTTTCCACCCGCCCCATCAGCGCGTAGGCGATCGGAAGGCGCATATCCGCATGGGCGAAATGGGCAGTTGTGGAACCGTCGGCGTAGTCGATCAGGGCGTGAATCAGCGAGCGGGTTTCGATCAGGGCGTCGTATTCCCCTTCCCCGAAAAGCCATCGCGCTTCGAGAAGTTCGAAAAGCTTGTTCATCATCGAAGCGCTGTCGATCGTGATTTTCTGCCCCATCGACCAGTTGGGGTGTTTGAGGGCATCTTCGAGCGTCGCTTCACCGAGCTTTTCCAAAGGCCAGTCCCGGAACGCTCCGCCGCTGGCCGTCACCACCATGCGCGAGACGGGGCGGTCGGAGCGGTTGAGATACCAGAGGCCGAAATGTTCGCTGTCGATCGGAACGATCGAGGAGGTGTCGACGAACGTCCCCCCGACGACCAGCGATTCCTTGTTGGCCAACGCCACCTTTTTGCCGCATTCGAGTGCTTTGAGCGTCGGTCGGAAACCGGCAAAGCCGACGAGTGCGTTGACGACGTGCCCCGAGGAGGATTCTTCGATTGCCCGAAGTATCGCCTCATCACCGGCACGGACGTCGTGATGCTCAACCCTGGAACGGTCTTCGTCACGCAGGACGACGACCCGTTTGGGAGAGTGCTTTCGGATCTGGGAATTGAGAAGGTCGATGTTGCGTCCGGCCACCAGCGTATCGACGCTGAGGCCGAATTGTTCGGCAACGCGCAGGGCATTGACCCCGATGGAGCCCGTAGAGCCCAGAAGGATCAAACAAGCCCCCGCAGGAGGACGAGCATGATGATCGAAGCGAACAGGTAGCCATCAATCCGGTCAAGCACCCCTCCATGTCCGGGAAGGATGGAACCGCTGTCCTTGACCCCCGAGCGGCGTTTGAGGTAACTTTCGAACAGATCGCCGAAAACCGCACCGATCGCCGCCATCATCGAAATGATCACCGCCTGGGTGATGTCGACGATCGTGACGCCGATAAAAAAACCGGCCACTGTCGCCACGGCGATCCCGCCGTAAACCCCTTCGCGCGTTTTACTTGGGCTGGAGATACTAAAGGGGGTTTTGCCGACGCTGCGCCCCACGAAATACGCCCCGATATCGGCCGACGCAACGACCACAAGCAGCCACAGCAGTGCGGTGATCCCGTACTCCTGGTACATGCTGAGCATAAACAGCATCCCCGCGGTGGGATAAACGAACGGAAAGAAATTTTTCCACGGAATATTCTGGGTATAGGCGACCGCGGCGGCAAAAATGAGCCCCGCGATAACAAACAGATCCTCTCCGTAGGGGTAAAGGGCGGCGGCCAGCCACAAAATGGCGGCGTACGCGTACAGGGAGTTGTTGTTGATCCCGAAAAGACGCATCGCTTCATGGAACGCCAGCAGATAAACGATCCCCATCACCATCCAGATCAACCAGAAGTTGTTGATTAGGCCGACGGTAAGAACAACGGCTACGAGAACGACGGCCGTTCCGACGCGATCTTTGATAGAATTTTTTGCGGTTTGCATTGTTGATTGACCAATGGTTAAGTTAGCGAATTATAGCGCATCACACTTTAATATCGAGCAGATGCAGCGGCTTTTCAGGTTCGGGCTTCTCTTCTTCGGAACCCTCTTCGGATTCAGAGCGCCGCTGTTCCTCGTCGGCCTGCTCCCGGGTGTGCTCGCGGTCGGGATCGACTCCGTGGTTTTCTTCGGGAGGACGGACCTCTTCCACCTCTTTGCGGGCTTCCTGTGAAGCGGCCGCCGCGGCCAGCGTCTGGAGTTCGAAACGGTTGAGTACCGCTGTTTTTTCGCTCGCGACGGCAGCCATCTGCTGATTGACGTAAATTGCGTTACCGATCGGACCGACTGCCATTTTCTATCCTTTCTCGATGCTCAGCGTCTTGTAGTTGGTATACAGGACATTCGCCCCCTCGACGATTTTTACTTCTCTTCGAGGGGTATAATCGACCAGATAGCGCCCTTTCTCAAATACCGAAAAATCAACGCACAATCTGGCGGCCGCTTCGAGAAGCCGTTCGGGGAGCTGCTGCTTGTCGGTCGTGATCACGACGTGGGCGGAAGGGCGGTCTTTGAGATGCATCCAGATATCGCGGGCTTTGGCGTTTCGGAGCAGCTCAATGTTCCCTTTTTCGCTTTTCCCCAGCGACACTTTTACCCCTTCGATCCAGAATTCGGCAACCGAATCGGAATTTTTAAGCTTCGAGAGGGGAGTCTTGGCAGGGAAAAGGAGCTGGATCTCCTCGGGGGATTTCGCATCCTCCACCGCCTGGATGAAGAGCCTCTGATGACGGATCTTTTCCTCGAGATTGCGTTTTTCGAGGTGGAGCCCCACCGCTTTTTGCTTCGCTTTTTTCGAACGTCGGAAAAACGCCTCCGCACATCCGGCCGCACTGCCGCATCCCGCAGGGATTTCGAGCACTCGGGGCGTTCCGTCGAAATCTTTTACCCCGACCGAAGCGGCATAGGGGTTCACCGCATCCAGGTTTGCGAGGATGAGATGCCCCGCATGCTGCGCTTCGAGCGATTCTTCCATCAATACCGATTCGTCTTCGAGCGCGCCCAGATGTTTCTCAAGCTGTACGAGCCGTTTGTGGAGAAGCGATCTTTTTTCGCGTTTGAGCTTTTCGAGTTTTTCGGCCCCCTGCCTCCGAAACTCTTCGACCAGGAATTGCCGCACGTCGGCGAGCGGATACTCTTTGGGAACATACGGAAGCTTCGGAGGGTTGAGCAGTTTCTGGCCGACCCGCACGCTGCGGCTTGAGACGTTCGCATCGATGTGCCTCAGTGCCTCGAGGACCGTTTCGTCCGATGAGAGGATGATCGCGTTGGTATGTTTTCCGGTGAATTCCAGCTGCAGTATCGTCGTTTCGCTTTTGTACGCCCCGCTCATGCTCACGGCGATGCGGATGATCTTGTCGTCGTTGTGGAGGGTGATCGAGGTGATCGAAGCGCGGTTGAAGCGTTTGGCGAGCAAAACGTCGAAAGGGGCCTGATACATTTTGGTCCGATTGGCGCTCTCGCCGATCGTGATCGCCGAATTGCCCCGCGCCATTTCGAAATTCCAGCTGTTGTCCGCATCAAAAACGATCCGTATCCCCGTATCGCTGTAACGGTACGCCGCAACGATGCGCTCAAAACGCCGCAGGTAGAACGCAATCTGCTTTAAATAAGAATATCTCATACTATTTTACCTTCGCTTTAGAAAAACAAAATTACAATGGTGAATATTTCAACACGGACGGACAGCACCCCATGCATTTTTTCAACACGATCAAAGGCAAATTCATCGTCAATCTGGTCGCCGCGATAAGCGCGATCTTGGTGAGTGTCATTGTAGCATACTTCATCGCCACGAGTTCGATCAAGACGATCATGACGAGCGACCTCAACACCGTGGCCGACTCGCTCGAACAGACGGTTCTCTATATCTCCGAAATCGATCCCGAAGCGTACAAAAACGATACCTTCAAAAAAGACATCTTCAAAATCAAAATCGGCCAGAGCGGATACGTCTACCTCGTCGACAGCAAAGGGACGATGCGCGTTCACCCCAAAAAAGAGGGGGAAAATCTCGCGGGGCACGATTACATCGACGAGATCCGTTCCCACAAAGAGGGGGGGATCTACGAGTACCATTCGGCCACGACCGGTCAGGACAAGATCGCTGCCTACCGCTACATCCCCGCATGGGACATGTGGGTCGTCCCCGGAATCAACAAAGCCGATTATTTCGACGAGCTCAAAGCCGGGTTCTTTAAATGGTTCATGATTCTCGGCACCGTCCTCACCGGGATCCTGATCGCGATCAACTATTTCTCCGGACGCAGCATTCTGGGCCCGATCGAAGCGCTCGACAACGTTTCTTCCGACCTCGCCCACGGAAACGGCGATCTGACCAAACGGCTGCCGATCATGAACAAAAATGACGAGATTGGTATCGCCAGCAACTACCTCAACCAGTTCATTGCCAAAATCCAGAGCACGATCAACGATACGAAGCGGATCACCACTTCGGCCGTCGGTTCGACCTCGACCCTTCACAATTCGGCAAGCAATCTTTCCATCCAATCGGAAAAAACCAATACGATCGCCCAGAACACCAACGCCACAGCGGCCGAAATCGGCGAAACGCTCGAACAAAGCGTCAACATCGCCAAAAGTACCCTCGACAACAGCCGCTCGACTGAAGAGGAACTCAACAGCGTCCGCGAAATCGCCAACGCCATTACCCGTGAAATCCACAGTACGACCCAGATGAGCAACGAACTGGCCGAACGTTTCACCCAGCTTTCCAGCGACGCGGCCAGCGTCAGCGGGGTTTTGGGAATCATCTCCGACATCGCCGACCAAACCAACCTCCTCGCCCTCAACGCCGCGATCGAAGCCGCGCGGGCTGGGGAACACGGACGGGGCTTCGCGGTCGTCGCCGACGAAGTGCGCAAACTGGCCGAACGTACCCAGAAGAGCCTGACCGAAATCAACTCGACGATTTCGGTCGTCATCCAGTCGATTTCCGATTCATCCGACATGATGAGCACCAACAGCGAAAACATCGAGCGGCTCGCCGAGCGCAGCGAGGAGATCGACGCCAAAATCGATTCGGCCGCGCAGGTGCTCCGCACGAACGTCGACGCCAGCCGTCAAAGCGTCGAAGCGGCCGAGGCGATGGCCCGCAAGATCAACGAGATCATCGCCAAAGTCTCCGAGATGTCGGGCCTTTCGCAAAGCAACCAAGAAGAGATCACCAAAATCTCCGCCATCGCGGGGGAGCTCTACGACGCGGCCACCAGCCTCAACGCGCAGCTCGGGCAGTTTAAATCCTAAAACCATTTCCGCTATAATTCCCCGAAAAAAAGGGGAGGTTTGCGATGCGTTCACCGCGCGGTTTCGGGAAAAACTATTTTTCGCTCGTCGCGATCCAGGCGTACGCGTCGCATGTACGCCTCCTCCAGAACATCACCCGGATCGAGTGGATCTGCCCGACCCATCCGATCCATACCTATTCGACCGTCTCTCCTCCCGAGGGTGTCCTTACCTCATCCGCCACAACGATTATGCAACAAGGACACCCATGCACCGACACACTCTTTCACTCGTTGCCGCCGCAACGTTCGTCGCTTCCACCGAAGCCCGGGAACTGACGCTCGACCCGATCGTCGTCAGCGCCTCCAAGACCGAGCAGACTCTCCGCAGCGTGAGCGCCAATACCGACGTTATCTCCGCCGATGAGATCGCCGAACGCCGCTACGCGACCCTCGCCGAAGCGCTCAACTCCCTCGCGGGGGTCGGGGTCGTCAGCAACGGCGGTCTGGGAAAATCGACCGCCCTCTACCTCAGGGGATTCGATTCGAAACGGACCCTGGTCCTGATCGACGGGATCCGCTACAACGACAACACCTCGATGGACGGTGCGTCGTTCGAGCATCTGATGCTCGGCGACATCGAACGCATCGAGGTGATCAAGGGTGCCCAAAGCGGCATCTGGGGAAGCGACGCGAGCGCGGGGGTCGTCAACATCATCACCCGCAAAACCGCTCCGGGCACCGAAGCGAAAGCCCTCTACGAACAAGGGAGTTTCGGCACCAAAAAATACGGCGGGTCGTTCGGGTACGGAAACGATACACTCGACCTCCGCCTCGACGCCCGAAAAATCGTTTCGGACGGGTTTACGTCGTACGCGCGGCGCTATACCGATATCGAGCGCTACGAAGACGACGGCTATGAAAACCGTACCCTCGGGCTGAACGTCGGATACCGTTTCGACGGCGCCAACGCGATCCGTTTCGCCCATACCGACATCGACGTCTATACCGAATACGACTCCACGAACGGCGACTCCGCCGCAAACTACCGCAAAAACGAAAGACTCAGCCGTCTGAGTTATGAAAACCGCTTTGGGGATGCGCTCACCACCCTCTACGCCAACCGTTCGACGTTCGAACGGGACTATTCGACCGGAACGACCTATAACGGACGGGTCGGCGAATACGGCGCGCACTCCCGCATCGGCTACCGCGAAAACGATTTCATCGTCATCGGCGGGGACTACAAAACCTTCGAACATCTCAACCGCCTCAACCGGGAATACGACAACCGGGCCGTTTTCATCACCAACACCAACATCCTCGCCACCGGCACCGTCGTCACCGAATCGCTGCGGCGGGACGTGTTTGACGTGTTCAGCGACAAAACGACCGGAAAAATCGGTTTCAAGCACCCCTGGGGCGAAGAGGGGTACGTCAGCGCGAACTACGGGACCGCTTACAACGTCCCCACCCTCTACCAGCTCTACGACCCGACATACGGGAATACCGCCCTCAAACCCGAAGAGACCCGAAGCTGTGACCTCACCGTCGGTTACAGCGGGATCAGCCTCACCTATTTCGAAAGCCGCATCAAGGAGATGATCGAATACGATTTCACCTCATCGGCGTACGGTAATGTCGAGGGAACCTCCAGAATCAGGGGGATCGAGGCGGCCTTCAGGCAAGAATTGGGGAACGGGGCCCTGGTATCGCTGGGGTATACCCGACTCGATGCCCAAAACCAGCGCGGGGAGAGCCTGCGCCGCCGTGCGAAAGAGAATCTCAAATTCGGGCTCGACTACTACGGCATCCCCAAAGCACATGTCGGGCTGAGCGGAGAGTACGTCGGAAGCCGCTACGACAGCGACAACGACCGGGGTGCGCAGACGGGAAAATACACCGTTGCCTCCCTCGTAGCCGACTATGCGTGCACGAAACATCTCAAAATCTACGCAAAAGTCGATAATATTACCGACAAGTATTACCAGAGCGTCAACAATTACGCCTCTAGCCCCCGGGCCTGGTATGCCGGAATAGAGGTGTCGTTTTGATCCGGTCGGCTGCTATGCTGCTAAGCGTCTTCGCCGCTCTCTCCGCACAGGAGATTGACGTGACGCTCATCTACGGTGACGGGCGCCCCGAGCGCACCGTCCGAACGGAATATACGCCGGGAGCGACGACGGCGCTGGAGCTTCTGAAAAAAGTAAGCCTCGTGGAGACGGAACAGAAAGGGAAATATACCTTTGTCCGTTCGATCGACGGGAAAAAATCGGTGGTCGGAAAGTTCGGCTGGTTTTATCTCATTGACGGGCAATCGGTCCACACCATGGCGCAGAATTACACGCTGGAGGATGCAAAAACGATGACGTGGCTCTATAAGGTCGAAGCGTGTTATTGAAATTTCTGTGTATCGCCTCTTTGGTCCTTCCGGCATGGTCGTTCGATCGGATCGTCGCCCTGAGCCCCTCGGTCAACGAAATCCTCTTCGCCCTGGGCGAAGGGGAAAAGATCGTCGGGAACACCGCCTACTGCCGCTATCCGCCGCAGTCAGAAAAGATCCCGAAAGTGGGGGGATTTTTCACCCCCTCGCTCGAAAAGATCGTATCGCTCAAACCCGATCTGGTGATTTTGCAGGAGAACAACGCCCCTCTGGCGGAAAAACTCGAACGGCTGGGGATCAAGACGATGGTGGTCAAAATCGATACCCTCGCCTCGATCCGCCAAACCCTCCTCGGCATGGGGAGGTTGCTGGACAAAAAAGAGAAAGCGTCCGCCCTTGTGGCAAAAATCGACCGTTCTCTCCGAAGCCTCAGGGGGATCGCGCAAAAGAAAAAGATCCTGATCCCCATCGGCTACAACACCGATCTTTCCAAAGAGGTCTTCGTGGCGGGGCAAAACCTCTATTTCGACGACATCATCGAAGCCAGCGGGAACGTCAATGCGTTCCAAAGCACCCAGAAGGGGCAGCCCGCCATCACCCTCGAAAAAATACTCTCTCTCAACCCCGACGTCGTGATCATCCTCGCGCCGCTGATGAAAGAGAAAAAATTCACCGAGGAGCAGCTCAAGGCCCCGTGGCTGAAACTTCCGATCAACGCGGCCCGAACGAAATCGGTCTTCGTCGAATCGGGCGAATACGCGGGGATACCGAGCGACCGGATCGTTTATTTCATCGACGATTTCAAAGGGTTTTTACGTGAAGCTGTCCGTTGACAATCTCTCGACCCCGTTTCTGAAGGGGATTTCGTTTGCGGTGCATGACGAAAACGCCGTGATCCTGGGCTCCAACGGGGCGGGAAAAACCACGCTCGCCAAAGCGCTCGTGGGGCTCTACGAAACCTCCTCGGTACGGGTAGAGGGGGAAAAACTCGCCTCACTCGGCTCCGGGCGCCGTGCGCAACTGCTCAATTTCGTCCCCTCCGGGCTCGACGTTTTCGACGAATACATCGACGCCGAAGCGTTTTTGAACCTCTCCCTCCTCAACGGTTCGACCCCCGACGACCTCGAAACGGTGATGGCACGGCTCGATATTACGGGGATCCGAAACACCCCCTGCCGATGCCTCAGCAGCGGCGAAAGCCAGCTTTTGCTATTTGCGGGGGGACTGTTGCACAACGCCCGGCTGACAATTTTCGACGAGCCGACGGCAAATCTCGACAGCGACAAAAAAATCAAGCTCTTTCGGATGCTCAAAGAACACCCCGGCCGGAAAATCATCATTACCCACGACCTGAACCTCGCTTACCGTCTGGGGTACCGGATCCTCTATCTGCGGGAGGGGGAACTCGTTTTCGACGGGTCGGCAACCGATTTTTTCGAAGAGGGCCGCTTCCGCTCCCTTTTCGGAGACTCGATCTGCCGGGTCGGGGGACATTTTGCGGTGAACTACGCATGAAACGGCTCATATTCGCACTGTCGCTGATGATCCTCGCCGCCGCCCCGTTTGTGGGCGAAACGGCGATGAAACTTGCCAACCTCTTCACCCCGGAGGCGACCGAATACCTCCTGTTCTGGGACCTGCGCCTGCCGCGGGTAGGTGTCGCGTTTTTCACGGGGGCGGTCCTCGCCCTGGGGGGAATGGTGTTCCAGGCCGTGTTTCGCAACGCCCTCACAACCCCCTTTACTCTGGGCGTCTCGAGCGGCGCGACCCTGGCGACGGCCGTAGGAATCGTATTTTTACCCGCATCGCTGGCGGCCCTCTCGTACTTTTTCAGTTTCGTCGGGGCGTTTTCGACAGTCGTACTGCTGTTTTTGTTCGCGCGGTCCCTCAAAGCGACCCAGACCCATTCGCTCCTGCTCATCGGGATCGCCCTCTCCTTTTTCTATTCCGCCGCGCTGATGGTGATTTTCTACCTCAGTGATCTCGAACAAAGCTATTCGATCATCCGTTTTACGATGGGAAGCCTGAGCGTGGTGGGGATGGAGAGCCTCTATCCCGTCGCGGCGGCGGCGCTGGCCCTGCTGTGGGTCGTCGTACGCTACCGTCCCGAGCTCAAACTGCTTCTCACCTCGTACGAAAATGCGTTTCTCAAAGGGATCGAGATCAAAAAAATCAACCTGATCCTCCTCCTCTCCGTCTCGATGAGCGTCGGGGTCTGCGTAAGCGTCGTGGGGCCGATCGGGTTTATCGGGCTGGTGATCCCCCACATCGTCCGGCTGCTCTACCGCCGCAGCAGCGACGCGCTGATCCTCCCCGTATTCTATTACGGGGGCGTCTTCTTGGTGCTCTGCGACCTCGTCGCGCGCAATCTCGGAGCGGCCAGCGAAGTCCCCATCGGGGTCGTGACGTCGTTTATCGGGGGACCGTTTTTCATCTACATCATCCTGAAAAAAAGGGGGAGGCATGGTTAACCTCTGCATCAGCGCCGTCGCGTCCAACCAGGGGAAAACGCTCCTCACCTCGGCGCTTCTGTACCGTTTCAAAGACTCCGTCCGGCCGTTTAAAATCGGCCCCGATTTCATCGACCCGCAGTTCCACCGCGCCATCTGCGGCACCGAAAGCATCAACCTCGACGCGTTCATGATGAGCCCGGAGCAGCTGCAATGGCTGTACGGACGCTATGCCGACCGTGAGGCCGCGATCATGGAAGGGGTGATGGGGTTCTACGACGGAATGGACTACGGCAGCAGCGCTTACGATATTTCCAAACTGCTCAACGTCCCCACGATCATCATCCTTGACGCACAGGGGAGCTACATCACCCCCAGCGCCGTTCTCGGAGGGCTCAAAGGGTACCGACAAGACAACACCATCCGGGGGGTCATCCTCAACCGTCTGGGTTCGCAGAGCCATTACGAACTGATCAAAAACCGGATCGAAAGCGATTTCGGGGACGTGGCGGTGCTGGGTTGGATCCCAGACGGCCTTGAGGCGCTGCGTGATACCCATCTGGGACTTGATTTAAATGAGATGGATAAACTCGAAGCGATCTCCAAAGCGGTGTTGGAACATATCGAGATTGAATCGCTCATAGCCCTGGGGAGACGTGAAGCCAAAGAGAACACCTCGTATCCGTTTAGAGTGCTCCCCAAAAGCGATAAAAAGATCGCGGTTGTGAGCGATGAGAATTTCTCCTTTTTGTACCATGATAATCTCCGATTTTTGCAAGAGGTATTCGCCGATGTCGTTATCGTCCGCCCCTCACGCGACGAAGTCATTCCTGAAGAGTGCGACAGCATCTACATCTGCGGCGGATATGTCGAGACACCCAAAGCGTACGCCTCCATCCAAAAGGCCCAAAAGTTTAAAGCTTCATTGATCCGTCATGCCCGAACGAAAAAGATCTATGCCGAGTGCGCGGGGCTTCTCTATCTCGGAAAGGGCGTCGATGAAAAAGCAATGAGCGGGATTTTGGAGGTCTCCTTTACCCTCGAAAAACGGTTCCAGCGGATGGGATACTACACCAACGAAGCCGGGGTGAGGGGGCATGCGTTCCACTACACCCGTCCTCTCGAAGAGGGCGATGCCTTCGATATCCTCAAAGGGGCGAAAACGGGGACCGGGCAGCCGGGAAGCTGGCAAAACGGCGAGGGAAACGTGCTGGGCACCTACCTTCACACCCTCTTTCGCAGCCATCCCGACCTCGTTCGACGGAGGCTGATGTGAAAGCTTTCGACGTCCACGCCCGAACGATCCTCCAATCGATCCTCTCCTCCCGCCGCGACGTGAGGGGACACCATTTTCTCCCCGATCCGATCGAGGAAAAAGCGCTGCGGGAGATTCTCGAAGCGGCGATCTCGGCTCCCTCGGTGGGCTTTTCCCAGCCGTGGAAGTTTCTCCTGATCCAAGACCCTGCCAAACGCGAAGCGATCTATGAAGAGTTTAGGAGAGAAAACGCCAAAGCGGCCCAAGAGTTCGGTGACCGTCCCCTCTATCCGAACCTCAAGCTCGAAGGGATCAAAGAAGCGCCTCTCAATATCGCCGTCCTTTACACAAAACCCTCCAAAGCCGTGCTGGGGCAAACCACCCAGAAAAAGACAGGGGAGTACAGCGTCGTGTGCGCGATCCAGAATCTCTGGCTGATGGCGCGCGCCCACAATATCGGGGTGGGGTGGGTAAGCATTCTTCGCCCCAAGCGGGTCAAAAAGATTTTGGGGATCGGCCGCGAATACAAACTGATCGGCTATCTGACGGTGGGGTACGTGAACGAATTTCTCGACGAACCCGAACTGCTGAAACT
Organism: Campylobacterota bacterium; assembly: GCA_040752835.1. NCBI lineage: Bacteria > Pseudomonadati > Campylobacterota > Campylobacterota bacterium. The sequence goes on from JBFMGG010000004.1 coordinate 189,354, forward strand.
GGGGTGGGAAGAGAAAAAAACGCTGGACGAGGTGGTCGAATGGGTGTGAAAACCGTTATTGCGCTCAGCGATTTGCCCGCCTCGCTGGGGGTGAAAACGATCACGCCCAGCAGTGAGGGAGTCATGGACAGCGTCTATTTTCTGGATGGGGATCGGGTCTTGAAAATTTTCGAGACGGCAAGCGAAGAGGCAGTGTACGAGGAACTCAAACTTCTGAAACAGTGTGAAACGCTCCCTGTATCCCAACCCATAGGAGAGGTCATGAACATCGGCGGCAAACCCGCCCTCCTCTACCGCCGGTGTCCCGGCCAAAGCCTTGAAACGGCACACACCGATCCTATACGGCAGATCGGGGCGTTTTTACGGAATTTCCATGCCCGAACGGCAACGCGGCACAGTTCCAACGAAAGGCTCTTCGAGCGGTCGCGGCTGGCGCGGATGATCGGAGAGTCCGATATGCCGATTTTTGAAACGCTGTTCAACAAAATCGACCCGCCCCTGCGCAACGACGGGATTATTCACGGCGATCTCTTTTTGGACAACGCCCTCTTCGAGGGGGACAGCCTCTCGTGCGTCGTCGATTTCACGCAGGCGTGCAACGGCGATTTTGTGTTCGACCTCGCCGTCGCGGCTCTCTCCTGGTGCGACAGTGAGGAGAAAACGGCGGCTTTGCTGGAGAGCTACGGCGCAACGCTCACTCCCGAGGAATTTCGCCCCTACCGCGAATACGCAACCCTTTTTTATTGCGTCAACCGTTATCGAAACGGCGGAAATTATCACGAACTATTGGAGAAACTGGTATGATCAAAACCATCACGGGAAACAAGGATTTCATCGAAAGCCTGCGGGGAAAACGGGCCGATTTTTTGCTCTGCATGAGCAACACCAAAACGGCCGAAATCCCCGGGATTACCCAGGCGGGGATTCCGGGGTCGTTCCATCTCACCCCGACGCTCGATGCGGAGTTCATAGCGATCGGAGAAGTGCGGAGCCTGGGGAGCATCGCCGAAACCCCCAAAGGGGTCCCCACCCCCGCCCTCATCACCCGCGCCGTCCATCTCCTCCATCCCTTCCGCCAGATCGAACTGCTGAACCTGGGGCTGGAAGTTTCCCCGAAACTGGAGCATTTCAGACTCCATACGTTCAGCATTTCCCCCAGCGATTCGATCGAGGGGGGGGCAAATATCCCCGCCGCGGAGGTGTTTGAAAAAGCCATCGCCTTCGCCCAGGATCTCACCCTCCAAAGCGACTACATCATTCTGGGCGAGTCGGTCCCCGCAGGGACGACGACGGCCCTCGCTACGGCGCTGGCACTGGGGTACGACGCGCGGGATAAATTCAGCAGCAGTTTCAAAAACGATCCCGGCGACATCAAACGCGCCGTACTCGAACGGGCCCTCTCCCGCATCGGCAAAAGCGATGATCTCTTCGGCATCCTCTCTGCGGTGGGGGACAACATGCTCATCTTTAACGCCGGGTTGATCCTCGGTCTCCAAAACCGCGACATCCCGATTGTGTTGGCAGGGGGGACACAGATGGCGTGCGTACTGCTCATCGTCAACCGTATTCTGCAGATGATGGAAGAGAAGCTCGACAGCTCCCGAATCGCCCTCTGTACGACCAAATGGGTCGCCGAAGATACGTCAAGCGATATCAAAGCCCTCCTGGAGATGAACGATTTTCCTCTCAACGCCTATTACGCCGATTTCGATTTCTCCCTCACCGATCATCCCGCGCTGAGACTCTACGACCAAGGGGAAGCCAAAGAGGGGGTCGGCGCAGGGGGTGCGCTGGTCTACGCGTTGCTTAACGGCATCACCAAAGAGCAGATCACCCGCAAAGTGGAGAGCTTTTTGCAATGAAGATACTTTACTTCGGCGGACAGAAATCGGGTAAAAGCAGCCTGGCGGAGGCCAAGGCCCTCGCTCTCGCGACCGACAAGCCCTATTACCTCGCCACCTACGACCACAGTTTCGGCGATGACGAGATGGGAATGCGGATCGACAGACACCGCACCGCACGCGGCGAAAACTTCATCACCCTCGAAGAGACGCACCATCTGGCCGATGTGATCCAGCCTCACCAAACCTACCTGATCGACTGCGTCTCGATGTGGATACTCAACCGGCTCGACGAGAGCGAAGAGACTCTGCTCGCGGAGATCGAAGCGCTGGGGCGCGTAGACGCTAACATCGTGTTTGTCCTGAACGACGTCGGATCGGGAGTCATCCCGAATGATCCCATCAGCCGCCGTTATGTCGATCTCAGCGGCATCATCGGTCAGGCACTGGCTAGGTTTTGCGACGAAGTCTACGAAGTGAAACTGGGACTGGAGAAGCGGCTCAAATGACGGCCTACGGACACGGTGGGGATGTAGAGGCGTTTGCAAAACACTGCGGATGTGCGGTGAGCGAGGTGGTCGATCTCTCCTCCAACATTAACTTCATCACCCCTATGGTCGATTTCAGCGAAGTTGTCCTCAATGCGTACCCCACCTACGACAGACTAACGGAGACGTTAGCCTCTCATTACGGAGTCACGTCGGAGGAGTTAGAGCTTTTTAACGGCGGCTCTTCGGCGATTTTTACATTGCTCCGATTTCTCGACAACCCCACCTGCACGATCTACTCCCCCGCCTATCTGGAGTACAAAAAAGCGGCGTTGCTTCACGGCAAGAAGGTGCACCTCATCGACCGCTTCGAGGCGATGGATGCGGAGGTTGAGGCCAACTCCCTCGTCGTCTTCGTCAACCCTTCCACTCCCGACGGACGCTACTACGAGATCGAAACACTGATGGAGCAATGGAGTGCCAAAAACTGCACAATCCTCATCGACGAATCGTTTCTGGAGTTTTGCGGCGGAGCGTCGGCGACCCGTTATCTCCAAACCTGCGACAAACTCTACGTTTTAAAATCACAGACCAAATTTTACGGATGCGCGGGGGTGAGAGTCGGGATCGTCCTCTCTTCGCGGGAGAATATCGCCGCCCTCAAAGCCAAAGAGCCGCTATGGAAAATCTCGGCGGTCGACAGCCATTTTCTCATCACGGCGCTTAAAGATGAAGCGTTTCGTGCGCAATCGCGAGAGCTGAACGCGGAGGCGAAAACGTATTTGAAAACCCTCCTAGATACGTCGCCCCTGTTTGAGAAGGTGTTTGAGAGCGATGCGAACTTTTTCCTCGTCCGGCTCGCTCACATGAATGCGAAAGAATTTCAGGAGAGACTGATTCCGTATAAAATCATGGTGCGGGATTGTTCCAATTTCGATTTTCTGGATGCGGGTTATGTGCGAATCGCCGTGAAAAGCATTGCGGAGTTGAAACGGTTTGAGGAGGCACTATGTTCGCTGACATAGCCCTCATCGCCTACGTCACCGACCGTCTCTTCGGCGAGTTCACATTTATCCGCCACCCCGTCGTCCTGATGGGCGATTTCATCACCGCGTTTCAAAAGCGGTTTTATCGAGATAGCATTATGCGCGGATTTTGGCTCGTGTTTTGGCTGTTAGCCGCCGTGTTAGCTCTCGTTTATCCGATTTCGCTGATCGGCAATCCGTGGATATTGGGGATCATCGCCTCGAGCGGGATCGCGGGAAAGATGCTCTATGAGAGCGTGAACAACGTGCTGAGCGACCCGCAATCGATCCGTTACCTCGTCAGCCGCGACACCGAAAATCTCAGCGAGAGCGAGATCAACAAAGCCGCGATCGAGACCTACGCCGAAAATCTGAGCGACGGGGTGATCGCCCCGCTGTTTTATCTGTTAGTTTTCGGTTTGGTCGGGCTTTTTCTTTACAAAGCCATCAACACCCTCGATTCGATGGTGGGGTATCGGAACGATAAATACGAGAAATTCGGCAAAGTGAGCGCACGGTTGGACGATATCGCCAACTATATCCCCTCCCGCATCACGGGGGTGATCATCCTGATCCTCTTCGGCAAACTCGGAAAGCTCACCCAAACATGGCGTTACGGCGCGCTGCACGAGAGCCCCAATGCGGGATACCCTATTTCGGCGATGGCGCTCTCGCTAGGTCTCTCCCTCGGAGGGCCGACCCCCTATTTCGGAACGATCAAAAACAAGCCCTACTTCGGCGAGGGGAAGCGGGAGATTACGACTCTGGATGTTCAGCGTGCATTAACCCTTCAGTGGAAACTCGATACCCTTGTGATTATCGTATTAGCAGCGGGAGTGATGGCATGAGATCGATCTCTATTTTCGGCACCTCGTCCGATGCGGGGAAATCGACCCTCACGTTTGTGATCGGACGGCTTTTGCAAGAGAGAGGGATCAACGTCGGGGTGTTCAAAGCCCAAAACGTCTCCAACAACTCCCGCGTGTGCGACGACGGGAGCGAAATCGCGATCGCCCAGTATTTTCAAGCGGAAGTGCTAGCTCTTCCGACGAGCTACCACCTCAATCCGATCCTCCTCAAATCGGGACACGGCAACAGCGCGTCGCTGATCGTCAAAGGCAAAGCCATAACCGACAAGGACGTCCGCGACTACTACCGCGATCTCGACACCCTCAAACCCGCCGTGGACGAGTGTTTCGAATACCTGAGCGAGCGGTACGAGTGCGTCATCTGCGAAGGGGCGGGAAGTCCTGTCGAGCTGAACCTGATGGACAAAGACCTCTCCAATATTTACATCGCCGAAAAATACGACACCAAAATCATCCTCGTCGCCGACATCGAAAAAGGGGGCGTGTTCGCCTCGATCTGGGGGGTCTACAACCTCCTTCCCGAAGCGTTGCGCGCCAACGTCATCGGGGTGATCGTCAACAAGTTCCGCGGTGATCGGAGCCTGTTTGATGAGGGGGTGAAAATTATCGAAGAGCGGTTCGGTATCCCCGTCCTCGGCGTCCTCCCCTACCTCCCCCTCAATCTCGGATTTGAAGACAGCCAAAGCTTAAAAAACTTCGTCCAGAACAAACCAAACCCTGCGAAAAAAATCGGGATCATCAACTACCCCACGATGAGCAACTACAACGATTTCGAACCGCTCATCGCCGACGAGACGATCGCCGTCGAGTTCATCACCTCCAATGTGGCGCTGGAGAATTTCGACCTCATCATCCTCCCCGGAAGCAAACGGGTGATCGAGGATTTGCGGTGGCTCAAAAAAACGGGGCTGTTTGATGCGCTCAAAGAGCGGAAAAAAGAGATACTGGGGATTTGCGGCGGGTATCAGATGATGTTTGAAGCGATCCTCGACGAGGGGTGCGTCGAGACGGCGGAACCGAGTCGCGAAGACGCTCTGGGATTTATCGACGACGTGATCGTGTTTCAGCGGGACAAAGTGCTCAAAAAAGGGAAATACGACATCTTCGGCACAACACTCTACGGGTTCGAAATCCATCACGGGGTGAGTGAAAAATATCCGCTATACTACGAAAAAGCTCACATCAAAGGGACGTTCGTTCACGGACTGTTCGAGGACGCGGCGTTTGAGAACTATAAAAAAACGACCCTCGATTCGTTTATCGATACGATGAGAGGCGAGATTGATATGGAACGCGTGATCGAGAGTATCAACGCGCTATAATAAACAATCGGTTTTAAATAATATTTTATAACAATTACAAGAACCTATTTGACAGGTAAGAAGTCAGGAATGAAGGTAAAACAGTGATAAATGTTAAGCTCATAATAATTGGACACTCAGATAGAGTAGTTGATTTTGATGTAATACGTAAACACAAATCAAAGTTTTTTCAATTTACGGATATTGAACGAATAAGCAGTTTACCTGATCCTCAAAAAAATGATGGCTACTTAGATATTGTATATTCTAAGCGTGAAATAGTACAAATATTAGAGAAAGTCCAATTTGATGGCTTATGTGTTGCTGTGATGAATTATAGATACAATGATGATTTTTATATGCATAGAATTGATTCGAATAAAGTATGTATCTCAGTAACTGGTATTGAAGAGATTTTATTTCAAAAAGATATTTCTATTGAAAATTTTATCATCAAAAATATCTATGAAGTTTTTGTTTTTTACAAAATACTGAATAATTTAACAGATAACAGCGAAGTTTATAACTTTATTCATAATGATACACGAGGTTGTCTTTTTGATATGAATGGAGATAAAAATGACATCATTTATAATACTGAAAACCCTATTATCTGTGATGAATGTAAGGGAAAAATCAATAAAAAATCCATTCCAAAAAATTTTCTTAACGATATAGAAAAAGAACTCAAAGATATAAATAAGCCAACTATAAAACGAATAGAACTATTTATCAAAAAATATCCGCTATATTCGGTGTTAATAACATTTGTTTTTTCAACATTGATCAATTTATTTTCAAATTGGTTATGGGAATATTTGAAGGAATGTAAAAATTAATGACAACCCATACCCTGGCCAGCGTCACAATGCGCGGTGATTCTTGCTTATATCTTATGATGACCTTGGGACTTACAAGTCAGAATAGTATGGAAATAGAATTTAGATGATTAAATCGAAGTATCTTCTTTATGCGTTTAAAACGACTCATAATGCACCAATCCACTATTGGTATGAAACGGATAAACGATACTTTAGATCAACGAAACCGCCTAAAAATATTCTCGATAAAACGAATGCGGAATGTGACGGGTTAAGCCCTGAAGAAATCATTCAAAACCCTTGGAATCATTGGGAAAACAACGACATTCAAAAAATCATGACCTCTAGCGGTGTATGTATCAACTATCTCAAATCCACCGATAGCGATTGGATTCAAAAACATGAGGATTTAAAACTCCTCGAACTTTACAGCGATTTGGTTGTCAATTTCGATATTTCGAGATCATTCGGTTTTAATACCGTCAAAAAATGGCATACGAGGGCTTTTGAATCAATCTACCCATTTGCTGGCGAACTGAGAACCGTTGAAATGAGCAAAGGGGATAACCTCGAAGCGTGGACATGGAGGTTGGAATTTTTGCAAGGGATTCCAGCCCTCAATACGTTAATTAAAGAGGTTTCTAAAAAGCAGTATAAAGATATTGAGTCGATTACGGCGGATTTATCCCGATTGTTGAGCGAATTTTTATTTATTCACCCGTTTAGGGAAGGAAACGGGCGAATCAGCCGACTTTTAGGCGATATTATTTTGGCAAAAAACGGTTTCCCTATGATCGGACTCAATCTCAAAAGCGGGGATGATTATATTCAAAAAGTACATGAGGGGTATCACTGCAACTATGAACCGTTGCAGCAATTATTGATCGATAAAATCGAAGAAGAGATTAGGAATGGATAAGGCGATAATGTTCTTTCAACTCTTTTTTGGTGGTTTTAGAACCTTCCGCTTTGGCAGAGGTATAAACCGAATTGACGATCATAGTTTCCCGCTTTTTAGCGGTAGAGAAAAATTTATTCGTATTTGCGATTGTTTTTTTCATAAAAATCCCTTTTTGCAACCTACAAAATGTGTTTTTTCCACTTGTCTGGTTACGTTGGTTCAACAAGTGGAAATAGTACCATGTTTTTGTTATATCGGCGTTAATGAGATCAAATTAATCAAGGCTACTCTATATGTCGTATAAAAAATGGTTCGACGCCCACGCCCAAAAACACAAAGCGATTATGGCGAAATTGACCCGTCTGAGCGACGACGAAGTGATCGAATACTTCCGATTCGATAACATGGTTCAACACGAGCCGGAATTCTGCCCGCTGTATGCGGAGAACAAAAAGTGCCACGACATGGAAGAGCTTAACTGCTACCTCTGCGCCTGCCCGAATTTCCGCTTTAACGAAGGCGGGTTCGCAAAAGAAGGGGAACGAACCCTGTTCAGCACTTGTTCCATCGAGAGCCCCGACGGGGATCGGTATGTGAGTGAGACGGCGATCCATCAAAACTGCGCAGGATGCATCGTCCCCCACCGCGAAAGCTACATCCGCAAACTCTTCGACCGCGACTGGTTCACCATCATGCGGGAGGTGCCGAGTGAATAATGTCTATCTGGGGATTAAATTCGCCCTGAGTTATTTCACCCTCCTTCCCGTCCGTTTTCGCCAGAGCGATGACCTCTCCCATCCCGCCGTCCTTCGGACGATGCTCTTGGCCCTCCCCGCCATCGGGCTGCTCCTCGCGGGGCTTTCCGTCGCCCTTTTCCTTACCCTCGAACCGCTGGGGTGGATCGGAGCGGTGATCGCCGCGGGTGCCTACATGATCCTTTATGGATTTCTGCATATCGAGGCGATCATCGACGTCGCCGATGCGATCCACGCCGCCCACAGCGGCAAAGACCCTTACACGGTGATCAAAGAGCCGACGGTTGGGGCAATGGGGGTTTTGTACGGCGCGATGGCGGTCCTCTTCAAAACCGCGCTGCTCGCCTCGCTGCTGATGCACCAGCAGTTTGCCGCCTTTGCCGCCGTCGCGGTGATCAGCCGTCTGGGGCTGCTGGGCATTCTGGCACTCTTTGCGTTTCGCTCGACGTTCGTGTCGCAGCTGCGTGCCTCGTTCGGAAAAACCGCGCTGCTGGGGGCGGTGGCGGTCTATTCGCTGATCGGGTTTTGGCTCCTCTCGTGGCCGTACGCACTCGCTTTGGGATCAGGAATCGCGCTGGCGCTGCTGATCGCGCTGGCGCTGCGCCGAGCGCTGGGATTTCTCAACGGTGACACGCTGGGGGCGTCGCTGGAGGCGGTTGAAATCCTCCTGATACTCGGGTTCCTATGGCCCTGATCCTGCTGCGCCACGCTCCCCCGCCACCGCGCTGGCAAGGGAGCTATCTGGGCCACTCCGACGTCGACATCGACACAAGCCTCTTCGACGAAACGAAAATCGCGCCGCTGGTGCGCGAACGGTTCGACCGCGTCTACTCCTCCGACCTCATCCGATGCACCCAGACCCTGGACGCGATGGGGCTGCAAGGCTATCTCACCGATCGGCGGCTGCGCGAAGTGCGGTTCAAACCCTCCTTCGAGGGAAAAACCTTTGCGCAGATCGAGCGGATGGAGGGGTACGACCCCGCCGCCCTCGCCTCCGAAGAGGATTGGCACCGCTTCGTCTGCGACGAATCCCCCGAAGCCTTCCGCCGCCGCGTCGGATCGTTTTTGGCAGAGCTTGACCCGAAACTGAACATTTTGGTCTGCACCCACGCCGGGACGATCAAAACCATCCTCTCCCTGCTCCGTTCGTCGGAGCACGATGGAATTCCGGCCTATCTGGACTATGTGCGCATCCCCCTTTTTGGGTACAATTAACCCTAAAAAAGGGGGAACTTCCGTGCGCATCGTCTGGCTGCTCGCCGCATCGGCACTCCTCCTTTTTTCGGCCCCCCTGCGGATCGTTTTCAGCGGAAACCATTCGTTCGAAGAATCGCGCCTGTATGAAGTGCTGGGGCTGCGCAAACCCTACGCGGTCGAAGTCTGGGAGGCTCCCCCCACCCTCGACGAAGTCGCCGTCGCCCAAAGCGTTTCGGCGCTGGGGAGCTTTTACCGGTCCAAAGGGTTCTACCACGCCCGCGTCACCTCGGAGGTGAAAGAGGGGAGCGTCACCTTCACCATCGCCGAAAACACTCCCGTCATCGTCAAAAGCGTCCAGGTCAACAGCCCCATCGACGTCGAAACGCTGGTGACGATCCGTCCCGAAGATCGGTTCGATCAGGAAAAATTTTCCGAAACGAAATCGGCGATCAAAAAACGCTACGGAGAGCGGGGATACTGCAACGCGAGCTTCAATGCCAAAGCGTGGGTCGACATCGAAACCGACGAAGCGCACCTCCTCTTCGAGGCCTTCCCGGGCGAAGCGTGCACCTTCGGCAAAATCACCGCCTCGTCCACCCCCAACATCGACGGTAAGCTCACCGCCTCGATGCTCCGGTTCGAAGAGGGAGACCCCTACAGCGTCGAAGCGATCAAAAAAAGTTACGAGGCCCTCTACGCGCAGGAGGCGATCGCGCGGGTGGTGATCAACGACAACGAGCGCAACGGCAGCGTCGTCCCGATCTCCCTCGCCGTCGAAGAGGTCGAACGTCCGATCCGCTTCACCGCCGGTCTGGGTTACAGCAGCGACCAGGGACCAAGCGCGCAGATGGGGGTCAAACACCGCAATTTTTTCGGCGATCTCAAAACCCTCTCGCTCGACGCCCGCTACACCGACCTGATGCAAGAAGTGGCCGGAACCCTCACCGTCCCGCTCCGCAACCGCGGCGTACTCGGGGCCGAGGTGGGATATAAAGACGAGACGTTCGACGGGTACAAAACCGAAAGTACCTACGAAAAAGTGACCGCCAAATACCAAGACACCCCGGCCTCGGTCATGGCGGGGGTCCTGTTTGACCGGGTGCAGACCTACGATTCGACCGACCCCGTCAACTTTCCCGACAGCATCCTCTACATCGCTTCGCCGCTGGGAGAGATCAATCTCGATACCCGCGACAACATCCTCGAACCGACCAAAGGGTTCTGGCTGAACGCCAAAGGGATGGGATCGCTGCGTTCTCCCGTCTTTTCGGACGCCACCTATTTCAAAAGCCTCCTCTCGGGAGCCTACATCCTCAGCGCCGGGGAGCATGTCGTAGGGGCAAAAGCCAAATGGGGGACGCTGCGCGTTTACGACGGCGACGTTCCCGCATCGTATCGCTTCTACGCGGGGGGGATGAACTCCAACCGCGCCTACACCTACCGTGAACTGGGTCCCAAAAACAGTGCCGGTGACCCACTGGGGTTCCCTTCGCTGCTGGAAGGGAGCCTGGAGTACCGCTTCCCCATCTACGGCGAATTCCGGGGGGTCTTGTTCAGCGATCTCACGTTTATCGGGGACGATTATATCCCCGATTACGACGTCGCCTATTGGGGGATAGGATGGGGGCTTCGCTACGTCACCCCCATCGGCCCGATCGCGTTTGACGTCGGATTCGATCCGGACGATCCGAGCCAGTATGCGATCCATTTCCGGATCGGGGAATTGTTCTAGGCCGCCGAAAAAACGACCCGGTAGCTCGTCTCGTCCTGTTCGTCGCGCAGCATCCACCCGTAATAATCGCAAAGCGTCCTGGCGATCGAAAGGCCTACGCCGCTTGAGTGGATCAGGGTAGAGGCCTGATCGCACGGAGGATTCGAGATTTCGATGATCCCTCCGCGGCAGCGGATAAAAACATCGCTCCCTTCGCAGGCGTGGTTGAGCGCATTTTCGATGAGGATCCGGCACACCCGTTCAAAAGGGATCCGCGGTAGTTCGGCCACCGCCGCATCGGGAATATCGAGGTTGAAACACAATCCCCGGTGTTCCCACAATCCGCGCAACTCTTCGACCCACTCCCCGATCGCTTTTTTGAGCCGGATCTTCTCCGTCTTGCCGACATGCTCGGTCGTATGCAAAATAGTGGTGATCTTCGCGGCGATCGTATCGATCTCTTCGCGCGCTTCGGCGATCGCGTCGCTTTTCCATTCCCCTTTCTGATCGGCCAGATCGATACGCAGGCGCAGTTGCGCCAACGGCGTTTTCAACTCGTGCGTCAGGGCCTTCATCGATTCGTGCTGGGCTTTTTGCAGACCGCTGATCCGCTGCTGCAGCGTTGCTATCGCGTCGCGCAGGGCGATGATCTCCCGTCCGCCGCTCACCTCGTCGGGTTTGCTCTCGGGATCGTCGCAGGTGAGACAGTGGTTGACGAGGGCATTGAACGGAGCGAAAAGATGGCGGATGAGCAGATAGATCACCCCGCTCGTAAATACAAAACCGAACAGAAAAAAGATCCATCGGCTGCCGATCATCCGAAAAAGCTCGTCGTCAATTTTGGCCGTTGACGAACTGATGACGAAATGGCGCCCGTCTTTCAGCGTGATCGCATGAAACAGCCTCTCGTCGCTTTTGGACGGGATGCTGGCGACCACCTCGATGCGCATCCGGTCGATGAGCCCCCCCTTCATCACGCTTCTTAGCTGTTCGTCGTGCCATATCAGCCGGCGCGTCCGCTCGTCCCACCGCGACACGTCATACTCGTGCACGATCATGTTCCCCAGAAAGGTCAGGCTGCGCGAAAGGCATTTGTGCATGTGCTGATAATAGATGCTGGCCAGACCGTATCCGAAGATCGCTACCGCCAGCACCGTCATCCCCAGCGATACCGCCAGGATTCGCCCTTTAAACGTTTTTAAGAGCATAGCCGCGTCCTTTGACCGTTTCGATCACGTCGACCGGCAGTTTTTTGCGTATGTGGCTGATCACCACATCTATGGTGTTGGACGTCATCGACGCGGGATCGGAATAAACGGCGTTGGCGATATCGTCCCGGCTGAAAACCTTGTCGGGCCTTGACGCCAGGAAGAAAAGGACGTCGTTCTCTTTTTTCGACAGCGTGATCGGTTTCCCATCGGCCGTAATCGTCTGATGGACCAGGTCCAGACAGATCCCGCCCGCCGTGATCGTTTCGGGGGCAAACCGCCGGATCAGACCGTCCAGGCGCATCCGCAGTTCCCGGAGATCGTACGGTTTTTCAAGATAATCGTCCGCCCCCGCGCTGAGTCCGGCGATCCTCTCCTCGACCCCCCCGTAGGCGCTGGCGATCATGACGGCGCAGGAGGGGTGACGCTTCTTGAGTTTGGGGATGATCTCCATCCCGTTGTCCTCCCCGCACAGGTTACGGTCCAGCAACACCGCGCCGTATGAACAGCTTTCGATCCATTCCAGGGCCTCGTCGATCGTCTGGGCCGTGTCGATACGGTAAACCGACTCCAGGGCATCTTTGAGCATGCCCCTCATTTTCATATCATCTTCTATTATAAGTACTCGCATGGGAAGTATTGTAATTTATTATTCGTCCATTTTCGGTAAAACGTCAAAAAAAAATCACATTTTCATGATTTTTTCATCTGGCACCAGTACGATTGGAGCGTTTAAAACTTATCGAAGGAGTATCACACGAGATGAAACGAAATGCGATCCTGTCCCTTTCCGCGATCCTCGCCACCCAGCTAATGGGGGCGGAAGATCTCAACGAAATGATGAAAGAGGGGAAATTCGGCGGTTACGTCCGGATTCACCACATTGAACCCGCTTTTTCCGATACCGTAGCCGCCACCGGCAGCGCCATCGGAGGCAAGCTCAAATACCAGACGGGAGCGCTGCACGGCCTTCGCTTCGGCGCGGCGATGTACACGACCCACGACACCGGACTGACCAAATGGGACTACAAAACCCGTGACGGCTATAATCAGGTAGCCCAGGGGCTTTTGGGCGACGCGATGGACAGCTATTCGACGCTCGGCGAAGCCTACGCAAGCTACCGTCTCTCCAACACCGACATCACCTACGGCCGTCAGGAGTTTAAAACCCCGATGACCGACAACGCCGTCACGATCATCCCTCAACTCTTCGAGGGAACGGTCGCGACGATCAAGGAAATCCCCGATTTCACGGTTACCGCGGCCCATATCACCAAAATGCAGTTCGGTACGCGTGCCGCCACCGATGCGGGGCTGATCGGCGACGCCGCCTATCAAATCACCTCGGGTGCGGGATACGGGCTTGTCAGCCCCTCGGTCAACGGTACGACGGGCGTGATTACCCCGGGTTCGGGTAAAGGGTCCTTCCTGGATATGTCGGATGCGACCCTCGGAGCCAACAAACTCGATACGTCCGGGGTCACCGCGTTGGGAATCGAGTACGCCAAAGGAGGTCTCAAAGCCCGCGTCTGGGATTACTATGCGCACGAGATGTACAACACGATTTACGCCGATGCCGAATACAAAATCAATGCCGGTCCGGCCAAAGTAACCCTCGGGGCCCAAATCCTCAAACAAGACGACGTCGGGAACTTCGCCACTTCCGCCGGGGGGAACGAACTCAAAAAACTTCGCAGCGTCAACACGCTGACGGCTTCCTCCATTTACAAAACGAAAATCAGTTCGGACGGTCAGATCGACGCCACGTTGTGGGGGGTTCAGGCCAAAGCCGACGTCGGAGACTTCAGTTTCTCCGCCGCCTACAACCGAAACGAGGACGGTCACGTGATGAACGCTTGGCAGGGCGATCCCGCCTATACCAGCATGATTTTCGCCCGTAACGAATACCGTGCCGACACCGACGCGTACAAACTCGGTGCCGAATACAGCTTTGCGTCCCTCGGGGTACCGGGGCTCAAATTCATCGTCAACCATGCCCGTTACGACACCGACGTGCAGACATGGACCGGAACCACGGGCAGTACCGCCGGAACCATCAGCACCGTCCGGAACGAAACGACCGAAGTACAGGATTATATCCTCCACTACGCCGTCCCTTCGGTCAAAGGGTTGTGGTTCCGTCTGTTCCACGAACAGCGTGACAACGGTACCCGCAACTACGAACAGGCGCACACCCGTCTGATCGCCAACCTGAGTTTTTAAGGAGCGGCCATGAAACTCTCTCGACGCGATATGCTCAAAGCTTCCGGAATCGGCGCCGCGGCGCTGGCTCTTGGAGGCATCTCCGCGACATCGGCTTCGGCGGCCGAAAATCCTGCCGCCGCGACCGAGCTCCTGCCCAAACCCGGCGGCAAACGGGTCGTCATCGTCGGCGGCGGCTGGGGCGGCCTCACCGCAGCCCGCTACATCAAAAAAGAATCCCCCGAGGCCGAAGTGGTGGTCCTCGAAAAACGGGATCTTTTCATGTCGTGCCCGATAAGCAACGAATGGCTCAGCGGCGAAGTGGGAATGGATTTCCTGACCCGCGATTACTACACCGCCGCACAGGCGTTCGGATACAAAATGTTCCAGACCACCGTCACCGATATCGACCGTGAAACCCGCACCGTGTCGACGACGACCGGCAAGATCGGCTACGATTATCTCCTTCTCTCGCCCGGAATCGCGTACGATTACACCAAATGGTTCGGCAAAGACACCCTTGCCGCCGAGCGGTGCCGCCAGGAGTGCCCGCCGGCGCTCATGCCCGGGAGCGAGCACGTCGCCCTTAAAAAGATGCTGGAGGAGTTCGAAGGGGGCAATTTCGTCATTTCCGTCCCCGACGGCCCCTACCGCTGCCCTCCGGCACCGTACGAGCGTGCCGCGATGGTGGCCCACTACCTGAAGAAAAACGGCATCCAGGGCAAAGTGATCCTCCTTGATCCCAAAGCCAAGCCTGCTCCGAAAGGACCCGGTTTTCTCGCGGCATACAAGGAACTTTACCCCGACATCGTCGAATATCGTTCCAATTCGCTGGTCAAAACCGTCGATCTGGATAAAAAAGAGGTCATCGTCACGGTCACCCTTGCAGACGACCGCACCGAAGAGGTACGCATCCCCTACGCTGCGGCAAATCTGATGCCGACCAACAAAGCGTCCGAAATTGTCGCGATGGCCGGTGTTTCAACGGGTAAAGCGGGATGGGGGATGATGGAATCGCCCACGTTCCAGAGCAAAGCGGACCCGAGGGTCTTCGTCATCGGGGATGCCGTCGGCGGCTATCCCTACCCCAAAAGCGGTGCGATCGCCAACGGCCAGGGACATATCGTCGCGTCCCATATCGCTTCACTGATTGCGGGGCGTCCGACGCTCAAAGAAGTGACTCTCCCTCAAAACATCTGTTATTCGATGGTCAATGACAAAGAAGCGATCTCGATCGGCGTCACCTTCTCGATGATGGATGACAAAGACATCAACGGCAACGATATCAAAGTGATCAAGCCGAAAATGACCGAAAACAACACCCGTTCCCCCGAGCTGGGAAAAACCACGCACGAATGGTACAAAGGGATGATGCGCGACATTTTCGGAAGCTGACCGATTTCCCCCGCGGAGACGTTTCTCCTCCGTAGCCGCGGGATCAGGTTTAATGGTAAGTTTGGGCATAATATGCGGATGCAAACACCGTTGAACGAAGATCATCACCGGCCCCGGTCCAGACGGCTGAAAACCTTATTCAGACGGCTGTACCTAATTCTTCATTTTCTCCTTCTCCTTAGTGTTTTTGTCATTGCGGGGGCGCTCTACGTCGCCTTCCGCCCCGACGGTCTCGAGATCGTACGCACCTACCTTCTCGAACCGCTGGGGATCCACTACACCCGTGCCGAGGGCTCCCTGATGGAAGGGTTTACCCTCCACGGCGTCCGCGCGGAGCGGATGGAAGCCAAAACCCTCACCCTGCGCTACAGCCTCGTCAAAATGCTCGAAGGGGACCACACCGTCGAATCGGTACGGATCGACGGGCTGCGGCTCCACCTCGACGATTTCGCCGACGGAAGCGACACCCCCTGGCCGTTCCCGACGTTTCGCCTCAAACACGTCGCGATTCATAACCTTCAGCTCATCGGCACCTACCCCATCGAACTCGACATCGACGGGGTCCAGGGGAGCTACGATGGCGAAATGCTCAACTTTAAAACCTTCCGCGCCGCGTTCCGCTCCCGCTACGCCGACGGGGCCCTACACGGGACCCTTCGGGACAACGCGATTTCGGGGGAGGCGCTCCTGTATCCCAACGCCGCCGCCCTGGCCCCCTACAGCGGCCGTTTTACCGATCTCCCCCGCACCATAGGGCTGCAAATCGTCGAACTCTCCGACACGCGCGCGCACCTCAAAGGAAAGATCGACCGCCTTGCCCTCAAGCCCGATCCGACCCTCAGCGCCGAGAGATTCGCGTTCGATTTTCGCTGCCGCTACGACGACGAACGCTTCGACGTCGACGCCTCCTACCTGCTGCGCCGGGGGGAGGAGACGATGCAAACCCGCCAGCACCTGCGCTATGCGTTCGACGGAATGACGACGAGCGAATTTTCCGGACGCATCGCCTCGAGCCGCCATCTCCCCTCGAACACGCTGCACGGATCACTCCGGGACGATGCCAGGGGGTTCGACGCTTCGGTCACGCTCGACGGGAGCACCCTGCACCTCTTCAGTGCCGATTACGACCGTTTTGCCTGGGAACTCGAAAGCCGCCACCAGGACCTCGCCTTTCTCCCCGCCCTCCCCGAATTCGCCCGCACGTCGCCGCTGGGGATGCAGGCCCGCGGAAACTATACCCTCAGCACCGACACCCTTTCGGGGAGCCTGTCCGCCGAGCACAGCCACCTTCGCTTCGAGGGGGAGTTCTCGACCCGCGAGGGGGTCCACGCCCTTGAAGGTTCCCTCATCCTCCCCCCCGATGCGCCGATGTGGCGGGAGTGGAGCCGCAAACCGCCGTCACGGCTGAACCTCTCCCTCACCCACGAGCACAACGTCTCGCATCTCCATTTTCAGGGGGAATCGGTCGCATTTTCCGCATCGCTCGGCGACGGCCGGCTCAAAGGATCGGGCAACTACTCCGGGGCCTATTTCGACGTCGAGGGGTCACTGGCTCCTGGCAAAAGCGTGCTGGATATCAAAACCCTCATCCCCTCGGCATTTGCAACCGTTTCGTCGTTCCGCCCCATCGAACTCCACAAGGGGGAATACTACGATGCCGAGATCCGCGCCCGGGCACGCGTCACGATCACCGATACGGTCGAAATCGACGCGAACGTCCAGGTACCGTGGTATGCGGCCGTCCTCGATACCCAGCACTCTTTCGGGGGGACCAACGGCTCGATCGACCTGCATTACCGCGAGGGGAACCTCACGATCCCCGCCTACCGTTTCGAAATCGCCGACCACCCGATCACCTCGAAACGGACCTCGCATCTGCGCCTTACCCCCTCGGGCGATCTCCTCGTCGATGATTTCTGGATCTACGACACCCTCTTGCTGCAGGGGGCGGTTTCGGACGAAAAAGGGACGTCACTGCGCCTCTTCTCCGACCGGTTCGCCTACGAAGGCCCCGAGGGGAACGCCCATGCCGCGGCCGACATCACCTTTCTCCGCGACCGCGCGGGGGAACAGCAGCTTTACGGAAATGTAACAATTCTGGACGGAACGATCTCCTACCTGCCGCTGCAGCAGTTCAAAGTTCTCGACGACGACATCATCATCGTCCAGGACGTCCGTCCCCCTTCGCACACGCGGCTTTCGATGAACGTCCGCATCACTTCCCAAGAACCGCTCAAACTCCAGACCAAGGAACTCAACCTGCGATTGATCCCCGACATCACCCTCTGGCGCGATCCGCTGGGACCGATGCAGATACTGGGGATGATGACGATCCCCTCGGGAACCGCCACGAGCGCGGGGAAACGGTTCGATATCCACCACTCCGAAATCTATTTCGGAGGCGACGTCCCCCTCAACCCCTACCTCAACCTCACCATCGGTCATGAAGTCGATTACAAAAAAATCGTCATCTACGTCACCCATACCCTCGATTCGCCGATTTTCCTCTTCACCTCCGATCCGGTGATGAGCCAAAACGACATCATGAGCTACATCCTCTTCGGTTCCCCCGCCAACACCGTCGCGGGGAGCGATTCGGGGACCTCATCGGTCCGTGCGGACGCGACCAACTTCATGCTCGGGGCGGGACTCAAAGGGCTCATCAACAGTACGACCAAACTCCAGATCGATACGATGAACATCCTCACTACCCAGGAAGGGGGAATGGGCTTCGAGGTGGGTGCGCGGATCAACAAAAACCTCCGCGTCCTCTACAAAAACGACACCCTCTCCAGCATCCTCGTACAGTACCAGCTCAACCGCTGGCTGCGGCTCGATGCCGACGTCCACGAACTGGGGCAGGGGATCAACGCCGTGTACATCAAAGATTTCCGCGATTTTCTCCCCCACAACAAGCCCCTCAAAAAATAATTCTTGACTTCGGTCAAGTTTATTCGCCGACGTCCGATCTATACTGTCGTCATTTGATCCTCAGGAGAGACTTATGAGCATTCTTTCTTTCATGCGCGACGACCACCGTGCATGCGACCACCACTACGCCGAGGCCGAATCGGCCCTGCTGGCCAAAGACCCCGAAAAAGCGCGCACCGCGTTCGCCGCGTTCGAGCACTCCACCCTGCACCATTTCGACATGGAGGAAAAAGAGCTTTTCCTCGCTTTCGAAAAACGGACGGGGATGATGGGCGGCCCGACGCAGATGATGCGCTACGAGCATCAGCAGCTGCGCAGCCTCCTCGAATCGATGCGCCTCGCCCTCGCCGAAAACCGTATCGACGATTTTTTCGGCATCGGCGAATCGATGATGATCATGCTCCAGCAGCACAACATGAAAGAAGAGCAGATGCTCTACCCGATGATCGACCGCTCGCTCGGCACCGATGCCGAGGAGATGATCGTCAAGCTCAAAGAGATGGCATGATCCTCCTCGACACCCGCGAGTACGACCACCCGATCCCGCTGGAGATGGCCGTCGGCGCGTTCCGCCGCCTCGCCGGGGACGAGGTGATCCACATGATCCACCGCCGCGAGCCGATCCCGCTGTTTGAGATCATCACGCGCAACGGGGGGCGCTATCTCTCCTATTTGGATGCGGAAAACGTGTGGCACATCTACATCACCCGCAGTCCCACCCTGGATTTGGAGGTATACCGTGTATAACGGCCTTTCGCTCGACCAGGCGCCGCCGATCTCGGTGGTGCTCCGCTTTTTCCTTACCGTTCCTTTTTTCGGAATCGCCCTGTGCGCACTCGTATTTTTCGCACCGCGCGAAGTCCTCACCCCGCTGCACCCTTATTCGCTCTCCGCGATCCACCTGATGTTTTTGGGGGTAATGAGCATGAGCATGATCGGCGCGCTGTTCCAGATGCAGAGTGTCCTGGGGGGGAAACCGATCCCCGCACCGGCGGGCAACGCCCTGATCATCCACACGTTTTTGACGATCGGAACCCTCTCGCTCGCAACGGGGTTTCTGCTGTCACAACCGGTCCTCTTCACCCTTGCGTCGGTCCTGCTGGGAGCCGCGATCGTTTATACGGCCAACCTGGTCCTGCCGCTGCTGTTCGGGGGGGTCACCCACGATACGCTGCGGGGGATGCGCCTCTCCCTGATTGCCCTGACGTTCACGGCTCTGCTGGGGATCGTGATGGCGTCGTCGTACGCCTCCGGGTCGTTCGGGTTTTACCACGAAGCGATCCGCACGTCCCACTACTCGCTGGGGCTGATCGGATGGGCCGCCGCCCTCGTTATCGCGGTGGCGTTTCAGGTCATCGAGATGTTTTTCGTCACCGCCCCCTACAGCCGATGGTGCAAACGCAACGCCTTTAGGGTACTCTCGGCCGCCCTGGTTTTCAAAATCGCCTTTGCGTTTGCGGGATGGCCCTACGGCTGGGTGGCCGACCTCGTCATCGCCGCCTGGCTGGTCGGCTTTGCCGTAACGACCCTCAAACGGCTGTCGGAGCGCAAACGGCGTGTTAGCGACGTGAGCGTCCGGTTTTGGAATGCGGGGATGGCCCTGCTGCTCCTCGCATCGCTCGCCCATGCGGTGTCCCTGTTCATCCCCGCGCCGTCCCTGGAAACCTTTGCGCTGCTCTCGTATGCCCTCTTCGTCCTCGCGGTCATTCTGGGGATGATGAACAAAATCGTCCCCTTCCTGGTATGGTTCCACCTCAATTCGGCCGGATTCATGGACGCACCGATCATGTCCAACGTCATCCCCGCCTCCCGTTCCAAACTCCTCTTCACCCTGTTCTCCCTCACGGCCCTCGCGCTGCTGTCCGGCAGCGTGTCGGGCGAGGCATTGGCCGCCGCGGGGCTGTTCGGCTCGGCGATGTTCGGCGTGCTGCTCTACAACCTGCTCAAAGCACTTTCCCTCTACCGCCACACTCTCGCCCACGGACAACGGTTTACGTTCGAATAGCGGTCCCCCGGCCTTTCGCTTTTATCGCCCCATCTGCGCTATAATCGTTAGAGAAAGAACGGCGGAGGGGTACCATGGAAATCGATTCGTTATTCATCCAAAACAGCGGCCTTTCGCTGGTGCTCGGGTTTCTCGTCGGGCTTCAGCGCGAAATGCATACGATCTATTCGAACAAAACCCAGGATTTCGGCGGGGCAAGAACCTTTTCGATGATTTCGCTCTTTGGATACCTCTCGGCCTGGGCGAGCGCCTATTTCCCCTATTTTTTCCTCGTCGCCGCCGGGCTGATGGGGTTGCTGCTCGTCGCCGCCTACGTCGTCAACAACATCTCCGCCTCGGAAAAAGGTTCCACCACGGAGTTCGCCGCCCTCGTCACCTTCCTCGTGGGTGCGATGCTCTATTTCACCCTTCCCATCTTCCCCGTCTTCATCGCCATCCTCGTCCTTTTTGTCCTGAACCTCAAAGACAAGATCCGCGAATACGAACAAACCCTCACCAAACAAGACCTCGGCGCAGCCATCATGTTTATGGTGATGACCTTCGTCATCCTGCCGATCCTCCCCGACGAGCCGATCGGCCCGATGGGGTTGATCAACCCCTACCTCATCTGGATCATGGTCGTTCTGGTGGCGGGAATCTCCTTTTTCGGCTACATCGCGATCCGCTTTTTCGGAACGACCCACGGAATCGGCGTCGCGGGGCTCTTCGGCGGCCTCGTCTCCTCGACGGCCGTGGCGATGAGCATGGCCCGCAGGGTCAATGAAAACGGCTTCCTGAGCAAAAACCTCGCCATCGGCATCGCGCTGGCCTCGTCGATGATGCTGATCCGCGCTGGAATCGAGATGTGGGTAATCAACCCCGCGCTCACCCTCCCCTTCCTCCTTCCCATCGCCCTGGGGTCGGTCGCGGGGTACGGTTACATCGCCTTTTTGTATTTTACCTCCCGCCACGAAAACATCCCCCAGGACATCAAGTTCAAAAACCCCTTCAGCCTCAAAGAGGCGCTGATGATGGGGCTCATCTTCGGGATCACGCTGGCGCTCATCAAGCTGGCCGACCAGTACGTCGGGAACATGGGGGTTTACGCGGTCGCCGCCGTTTCGGGGATCGCCGACGTCGACGCGATCATCCTCTCCCTCTCATCGCTGGCCAAATCGACCCTCCACCCCTCGACCGCCCACATCGCGATCCTCATCGCGATCCTCGCCAATTCGCTGGCCAAAGCGCTTCTCGTACTGTTCCTTGGCAATGTAGCCCTCTTCCGGTTGGCCATCACCTATTTTCTGATCTCGATCGGCACCTTTACCGCCGCCGCGCTCCTAACGCTCTTCTAACGCTTCCCCCGTTTGGGGGTTATCTTTTTTCCCGTTTTGCCGATATAGTGTTATACCAAACGGGAGTCCAGCCATGCAGATCGCAGCCCAAAGCCTCAGCCTCAGCGCGTCGTCCCTGCACTATCGCAGCGAACAGGAAACATTGTCCCTCAGTTCCCCTTCCGCAGCCGTTTCCAAAGGGGTCGAAGCAGTGTGCGAATCCTCCGGCGACGATCCGCTCGAAGGGGTCGATCCCAAATACCGGATGATGGCACTCATGCTCGAAGCGCTAACGGGGCAGAAGATCACGTTAGCCGCTTTCCGCCCTAACGCGACGGCGGGTTCGGCGGTCGGCTCGGCCGGAACGGGCAGCGTTCCGAGTAATTCCCCGATTCTCGAATACCAGTACCAGATGCAAGAACTCAACCGCATGAGCTTTTCGGCAGAGGGGAAAGCCGTTCTCGAAGACGGCACCGTCCGGGAGTTCTCCCTTTCCATCGAATGGACCCAAAGTTTTTCCGAATCGGTACGCCTGCGGATCCAGGACGGCAAGATTCTGACCGATCCCCTCGTCATTTCGTTCGACGGTTCACAGCCGCTCTCTTCCAACGCGTTTGCCTTCAACCTGACGGGCAAAGAGGGTCAAAGCCTCCCTTACCTCTCCGGACGCGCGGGCTACCTCGCCCTCGATAACGACCGCGACGGGAAAATCACACAGGGAAGCGAACTCTTCGGCCCCCGCACGGGGGAAGGGTTCATGGAGCTCGCCGCCCACGACGACGACGGCAACGGATGGATCGATTCGGGTGACGCGGTGTTCAAACAGCTGCGCATATGGATGGTAAACGAGGAGGGCGAAAATCTCCTCTCGCTCCAAGAAGCGGGAATCGGTGCGATCAGCCTCAAAACGGCATCGATCGATTACGCGTTCAAAAGCGACGCCGATACAACCGTGGCGCAGTACAAAAAAGCTTCCGTCGCATTAGGCGAAACAGCAGGTACCTACGGCGTTTTCGAAGTGGATGTGGCGGTTTAATACCCAAGAAAAAGATACCGTTGTAAAAGATTTTGGTTCCGGAAGTGGTGAAAAGAGGGAAGTTAAAAGATTATGGCAGACAGGAAGAGATTCGAACTCTCGGTAGGTTGCCCTACACACGCGTTCCAGGCGTGCGCCTTCGACCACTCGGCCACCTGTCTATTGGAAGATTGAAATTATATCCGATTTAGCTTAAAAAGGGTGTAGAAAGAAAAGACAAAGCCTAGGGGAGGCGCCGTTACCGACGTTCCCGCTATAACTTTTCGAAGGAGAATCGAACCGTCATTGTAAAAAAGAAGTGTTAATTTTGTGTAAAAAATCTTATAATTAGCACACTTTCCCCAAAAAGGCTCATCGTGCGACCCGACGAACGTTTCTTCTCCATGAGCGACGACTTCCGCTCTCCCTACGCCCGCGACCGCGACCGGATCATCCATTCGGGCAGTTTCCGCCGCCTCGAATACAAGACGCAGGTGTTTCTGAACTCGCAGGGGGATTTTTTCCGCACCCGCCTGACCCACAGCATCGAAGTGAGCCAGATCGCCCGCTCCATCGCCTCGCATCTGGGGCTGGCCGAATCGCTGGCCGAAGCGATCGCCCTCTCCCACGATCTGGGACACACCCCCTTCGGGCATATCGGAGGCGATACCCTCGATGAGTGCCTGAAGGAAAGGGGATTTGCCAACGGGTTCGAGCACAACTTCCAGAGCTTCCGCGTCGTTACCAAACTCGAACAGCGTTATAAGGCGTTTTTGGGTTTGAACCTCACCTATGCGACGCTGGAGGGGATCCTCAAGCACTCCTACCCCTATAACAAACCGTTTTTCCCCGACGCGATCCGCGACGCGTTCGCCCCCGATACCCATCCCAGTATCGAGGCGATGATCGTCGACCGTGCCGACGAAATCGCCTACATCAGCCATGACATCGATGACGGGATCGCCAGCGGACTCATCGGTTTCGATACCCTCCGCTCCAGCGAACTGATCCAAACGATCCTCGACAAAGTCCATGCCGAAGGGGTCCACGAGGACGAAGATGAAATGTTCCGCTACCGTTTCAGTTCCCATCTCATCAACCACCTCGTCTACTCGCTCCTCGAACACTCGCGCGGCAAAATCGACAACTCAAGGGTCCTCTCCTCTGTCATACCCGCCTCCGAACCGATCCCGATCGGGTTCGAACCCGCCCTCGAGACGCAGATCAAAAAACTCAAAAAGCTCCTTTATCAGGAGCTCTATCAGCACAAAAACATCATGCGCAAGATGTTTGCGGGCAAACAGGCGATCAAAGGGGTGTTCGAAGCGCTGATGGAAGAGCCCAAAATGCTCCCCCCCTATTATCTCAAACAGCTCGACGTGCGAAACAAACACCGCGTGGTCGCCGATTACATCGCCGGGATGTCGGACCGCTACGCGATGGAGCTCTTTAACGAACTCTACGGGCGTGAAGGGTAAGCGCTGCCCCAGAGTGGTACAATACGCTCCATGAATACCATAGCAATTATCGGCGGAGGCGCCAGCGGACTGATGGCGGCGCTCTTTGCCGCACGCTCCGGCGCCGCCGTTACAATTTACGAGCACAACGCCTCCGTCGGGAAAAAGATCCTCGCATCCGGCAACGGCCGCTGCAACATCATCAATACCTCCGCCGGCGCTGCCGATTACGCGGGACAGGACCCCTCGTTCGTCACCTACGCGCTCAAACAGCTCTCGTTCGGCTATTTCGAAAAACTCTGCCTTTCGCTGGGGCTCCTCCTCGATGTCAAGGAAGACGGACGGTGCTACCCCCTCTCCAACGAGGCCAAATCGGTTCTCATCGCCCTCAAAAGCGCCGTAACCGAAGCGGGTGTGAGCATCCTTACCGATTCAAAAGTGACCGCAATTACGAAAAGCGGTCCCCATTTTAGGGTCCGAACCGAAAAATCCGAAGCGACCTATGACAAAGTTCTCATTGCGACCGGCTCCGAAGCGGCTCCCCAGCTGGGAGCCACGGCCGACGGGCAGCACTTTGCCGAAGCGCTGGGACACGAGATTATCCCCGCCTACCCCAGCCTCGTCCAGTTCCATCTCGCCTCCAAACACCCACCCAAGATGGCGGGGGTCAAAACCGTCGCCGAGGTCACCCTCATCGTCGAGGGGAAAAACGACGTCCGCGTCACGGGAGACATCCTCTTCACCCCCTACGGCATATCGGGGCTGGCAATCCTCGACGTCAGCCAGAGGGGTTCCTGCGCCCTCAGCCGCAAACAGCGCGTGAGTATTTCGCTCAACCTTCTCCCCCGTTTTGAGCGTCGTGAACTCACCGACGTGATCGAGAAACTGTTTGCCGCAGTCCCAGCCCAAAGCGTCCAGAACGCCCTGTGCGGCTTGCTCCCCGCCAAGCTCGTCACCTATCTCCTCGATGATGCGGGAATACCTCTATCCGCTCACGTATCGTCACTTCACCCCAAAGAGATCAAAAAACTCGCCCATCTCATAGGCGAGTGGAAATTCGAGGTGACCGATACCCACGGCTTCAAACACGCCGAAGTGAGCGGAGGCGGGGTCTCCACCGCGCAGGTCAACCCCAAAACGATGGAATCGAAAGTCGTCGAGGGACTCTATTTTGCGGGAGAAGTACTCGATGTCGTGGGGCGTCGGGGGGGGTTCAATTTCCACTTCGCATGGGCGAGCGGGATGATTGCGGGAAAAGAGATGGCGAAATAGGGGAAAAAGGAAAGACTCCCCGACAATCGGGGAGGCCGGAAGCGAAGAAGGTTACTGTCTCGCGTGACGTTTGCGCTCGTTGATGTCGAGGTAACGTTTGCGGATACGGATGTTCTGCGGTGTAACTTCGAGGAGTTCGTCGTCTTCGATCCACTCCAGTGCGCGCTCGAGGTTCATCTCGCGCGGCGGAACGAGCTTGATCGCTTCGTCCGCACCGGATGAGCGGACGTTGGACTGCGCTTTCCCTTTGATCGGGTTGACGTCGAGGTCGTTGCTGCGGCTGTGCTCGCCGATGATCATCCCTTTGTACACTTTCGCCTGCGGAGCGACGAACAGAACACCGCGGTCCTGGAGATTGAAGAGCGAGTACGCGAGGGCGACGCCGTCTTCCATCGAAATGAGGGCTCCATACGGACGGCTCTCGACCGATCCGCTGTAAGGGCGGAATTCGAGGAACGAGTGGTTCATGACCCCTTCCCCTTTCGTGTCGGTGAGGAACTGGCCGCGGAAACCGATCAGACCGCGTGCGGGGATTTCGAACTCGATACGGGTAAACCCTTCGCCCATTGGAACCATCGCTTTCATCTCAGCCTTGCGGCGTCCCAAACGCTCGATGACGGTACCGCTGAACTCTTCGGGAACGTCGATGACGAGGTGCTCGAACGGTTCGCATTTGACCCCTTCGATCTCTTTGACGATGACCTCGGGACGTCCGATACCGAACTCATAGTTCTCGCGGCGCATGTTTTCGGCAAGGATCGTGATCTGGAGTTCGCCCCGTCCGGAGACTTTGAACTTCCCTTCCCCGATCGTCTCGTAACGCATCGCGACGTTTGTCTGCATCTCGGCATCCAGACGCTCTTTGATTTTGTTGGAGGTAACGTGTTTTCCTTCGGTTCCCGCCAGCGGAGAATCGTTGACCGAGAAAACGACGGTCAGGGTCGGCTCTTCGATGTGCATCGGGTCGAGCGGCATCGGATTGTTGGGATCACAGACCGTGTCCCCGACGTCGACCGTTTCAAGGCCCGCGATCGCAACGATGTCGCCCGCTTCGGCCTGCTGGATCTCCATCCGGTTGAGTCCGAGGAATCCGATCAGTTTGGAGATTTTCCCCTTCACCAGTTCTCCGTCGGCTTTGGCCAGCAGAACGTTGTCCCCTTTGGCAATCTTACCGTTGAAGATACGGGCGATCCCGATTTTACCGACGTAGTTGTCGTAGTCGAGGGTGAAAACCTGCAACTGCGTCGGATTTTCCGCATCACCGGTCGGCTCGGGGACTTTTTCGAGGATCGTGTTGAACATACAGGTGAAATCACCGTCAGGCTCGGACATGTCGAGCTTCGCGATACCGTCACGCGCCGCGGCGTAGATGATCGGGAAATCGAGCTGGTCTTCGGTCGCGTCCATCGCGACGAACAGGTCGAATACTTCATCGACGACGCGCTCAGGATCGGCGGAAGGTTTATCGATTTTATTGATGACGACGATCGGTTTGATCCCGAGGCCGAGCATCTTTTTAACGACGAATTTCGTCTGGGGCATAACCCCTTCGTAGGCGTCAACGAGAAGCAGCGCACCGTCGACCATTTTCAAAACCCGCTCAACCTCGCCGCCGAAGTCGGCGTGGCCCGGAGTATCGATGATGTTGATCTTGTGGTCGCCGTAGCGGATCGCGGTGTTTTTCGAGAGGATGGTGATCCCGCGCTCTTTTTCGAGGGCGTTGGAGTCCATCGCCCGTTCATTGACTTGTTCGTGGCTTCCGAACGTTCCGGACTGTTTGAGCAGACCGTCGACTAGGGTCGTTTTACCGTGGTCAACGTGGGCGATGACGGCGATGTTACGAATTTTTTGCATGGGTGTCCTTTGGTTAGGCGCAAAGATTTTTGCGAATTATATCTTTTTTTATTTTAAGGATATGTTAAGGGATTTGGACTTCTATCCGGACCACCCTTTCTCTTTTTATGGAATGGCTTTTGCTTGGTTGGCGTATCACATAGAATCGTGCGCGCAGGGCGCCCCCCTCCGCGCCAAAGGATCGGTTTATGATCGTACACAGCAAAGAGACGAAAGCCAACGCCTCATTGATCGACCTCCTCGGGGGCGGCGGCAAAGGGGAAGATACCCGCAATTCGGTCTTTTCAAAACTCCTCTCGTCGCTGGGGATGCCCTCCAAAACGGGAGAGAAGGGGAACGCTTCGGAATTCAAAGCGCTCATCGACCCCAAAAACGGCATCGTCCGCGCTGCCGAAACCCCCAAAGCCAATACCGTTAATAACGCGGGGCTCGGCGAACTCCGGAATCTGCTCAAAGGCGGGGGTGAGGAGACGGACGAACACCTCATCTCGGCCGAACTGACGCGTACCCTCTCGGGCGATCAGCTGCGCAACCTCATCGCCCAAGCCAAAGAGTACCTCAAAAAAGAGATTACGACCAAAAGCCCCGAGTATCAAAAAACGCCCGACAATCTCCCCAAAAGCCTCGCCGGCCTGATCCAGATGGCCCAGAAGATGGGGCTGGAACCTGAAAAACTCACCTTTGCCTCCATCCAGGGCGAGCCCGAGAGCCTCCCGACACCCGAATTGCTCTCCAAGCCGCTCCTGGAAACCAAAGCGGTGGCGCAGCTCGCAACGCCGAACACACCCGAGGAGGCATCCCCCCTCGAAACGCTGACCCAGCTGATCAGCGAACTGAAAAACAAAGAAAAAAAAGAGGCCAAATCAGCCGTAAAAGGGGATGAGGGATCGCGCAGCGACGAGGTCAAACCCGCCGAACAGCCGCTCAAAACACTCCTTCAGGGGATCGAAAAACGCGAAACGGCACAAAATCCCCTCGCCGCCGAAACGCCCAAAAACGACGCACCCAAAAACGACACGACGACGGCCGCAACGACGAAAACCGACTCCCTGATCGCCCTGCTGCAGGGCGAATCGCAGGGGACCAACGACGTCCCCGCGCACAAAAGCGGCACCTCCGCCGTCGAGCTCGATGCGCCCAAAACGGTAGCGGCCCCCAAAGCCGATTCGCTGGAGGTAAAAGCCAAAGAGGCCCAGCAGAGCATGCGTCATTTCGCCGCCGATCTCAAAGAGGCGGTGGAAAACTACAAGCCCCCCTTCACCCGTATCTCCATGAAGCTCAATCCCGAAAGACTCGGGGAAGTGGAAGTGACGCTGGTACAGCGGGGCAATAACGTCCACGTCAACATTCAGTCCAACAACGCGGGCAGCGTTGCCTTCCTGGCCCACAATGCCAGTGAGCTAAAAGCCCAGCTCGCCCATCAGGGGATCACCAACGCCACCATGAATTTCATGGGCGGCGATCCGCACAACCCGCAGCAGCAGCAACAGCATCACAACTCCCGTGAAGCTTACCGGACCTACGAGTCGTTCGAGGAACTCGAACTGAACGAAGAGCAGCTCAGCGCTCTGGAAATCATCATCCCGCATTACGCGTAAAGCAAGGAGAACACAATGGCTATCGACGCATTCGGAAACTACACCAACGGAGTCGCTTACGCGGACAACTCGGCCAAAGCGGCACCCGTAGACAAAAGCAAACTGGGAAAAGACGATTTTCTTAAGCTCCTGCTCCTCGAACTGCAGTACCAGGATCCCACCTCCCCGATGGATACCGAGCAGATCCTGCAGCAAACGTCGCAGCTCGCAACGCTCGAAGCGAGCCAGAACACCAACGATTCACTCGAGAAACTGGCTGCCGCACTGACCACGTCGATGCAGTACACCGGCCTTTCGGCGATCGGCAAACTCGCCGATACCGGCAGTAACGCCGTCGTCCTCGAAGAAGGGGAAGACGCGACGTTCGAGCTTTACTTCCCGGTCGATATCATGGGCGGCAAATTCAATATCCTCGACAGCGCGGGGAACATCGTCAAAAGCGTACCCATCGACGAAACGTCCAAAGGGATCGCGCAGTACACGTGGGACGGAACCGACAACAACGGCGTCGTCAAGGATGCGGGAATCTATTACGTCGAAGCGCCCTATACCGCCGCCGACGGAACAACCGGAACCAGCCGGGTGGGCATCTATCCGATCCAGTCGATCCGCTACGAAGAGGGAACCACTTACGCCAAGCTCGGTTCCAACTACGTCGATTTCAGCAAAATCGTCGAAGTCACCGACATCTAAGGCCGCAGCATGACGCAGGGATACTACACCGGCCTCTCGGGGATCATGAGCCACCAATACGGCCTCGATATCGTCTCGGACAACATCGCCAACGTCAACACGGTGGGATTTCGCGGGGTCACTTCCGAATTTGCCGAGCTCTTCTCGAACGTCGTCTCCAGCGCGGGGAGCACTCCGACATCCAACGACATCGGAACAGGGTCGCGCCTCCAGGCGACCGGGATGATTACCCAAAGCGGATCGCTCCTCCCCACCGACCGTTTCAGCGACCTCGCCATCGGCGGAAACGGCTGGTTCGGCGTCGTGGCGAACAACAACACCTATTACACCCGTGCGGGGAATTTCACTTTCGACACGGCGCTGAAAAACCCCAACGATCCCAATTCCTCCGTCGCCCGTCTCACCACGACACAAGGCTACTACGTGACGGGAACGATGCTGACCAACTACGACTACGTCGAGGGATTCGACTACGGCGATAACGATACGGGGGCCTATCTCATCCGCGAGCCCGCCGACGACGTCGCCTACAACGCGGTCGGGGCGCAGGGGATACTCGAACTTCCCGCCAAGCTCGCCTATCCCGTCGAGCCCTCCACCCTGGCGGAGTTCAGAGGAAACATCGGGCGGGAAAACGCGATCCGCTCCATCAGTTCGGACGTCATCAGCCCCAACAACGAAATCAACCGGCTGAAACTCACGTTCGAGCAGCACGTCGAAACCGACGCGAGCGGCAACATCATCGTCCCCTGGGACGGCCTCACCTGGGATGTCGTCGCCACCGTCACCTCCAACGACGGCGACACCGTCTACGACACCCAAAGCGGACAGGCGGTTTTCGACGCCTCGGGAGGGCTTGCAAGCTTTACGATCCCCTCGGTCGACAACGACGGCGCGACGGTCGCGATCGACGTGGGAACCGGTTTCGAAGGGATCGTCTCCATCGAAGGGAACGAATTTTGGGGACGCGGCTCGGCCGACGGCGTATCGGGCGGCGTTCTCACCAAATACGGCGTCAACATCAACGGTATCGTCAGCGCCGAATTTTCCAACGGCCGCCAGAGCGCCCTGGGGCGGGTAGCGGTCTACCATTTCCAAAACGACCAGGGGCTCGAACGGGCGGGGGATACCCTCTTTACCCAAAGTTCCAACAGCGGAGAGCCGTTTTTCTGGACCGATGCCGAAGGAAACGCAATACCCGGAGCGACGATTTACAGCAACATGCTCGAAAATTCCAACGTCCGGCTGGACGTCGGGCTGACCGACATGATCATCATGCAGCGCGCCTATCAGGCCAACGCCAAAACGATCACCACCGTCGATGAGATGATCCAAAAAGCGCTCTCGATGCGCAAATAAACTGGCACGTTTTTTGCTTTTTAATTTTACTTTGTCATAAAGGACATACCATGCTGAAGTCACTTTTCTCAGGCGTCACCGGGTTGCAGTCGCATCAGATTGCCATGGACGTGGAATCGAACAACATCGCCAACGTCAATACGATCGGGTACAAATACTCCCGCGCCAACTTTTCGGATCTGCTGGCTCAGACCAACCAGATCGCTACGGCTCCGCAGGGAGATCTTGGGGGTAAAAACGCCGTACAGGTTGGATTGGGGACGACGGTCAGCTCGATCACCCGCATCCACTCCCAAGGTTCCATCCAGAACACCGACAAAAATACCGACGTCGCGATTCAGGGGGACGGGTTCTTCATCGTCTCGGCCGACGGCGGGAACACCTACAAATACACCCGTTCGGGGGACTTCAAATTCGACGCGTCGGGCAATTTCGTCGACAACAACGGCTTCATCGTCCAGGGATGGCTCCGCGACGAAGACACCGGGCTGGTCGATTCGACCGCACCGATCACCAACATCCGTATCCCCTCGGGTCTGACGACGCCGGCTTTCGCCAGCAGTGAAATCGTCGTCAAAGCCAACCTCAGCTCCAGCGCCATCGTCGACCAGTACAACCCGACGTACCAGATCGACTCGACGGGTGTCATCACGACCGCGGACGGGCGTACCGTCCCTGCGGCCGACGCCGAAGACATGGGGATCATGTTCAACGGCAACGGCGAAGCGTTCCAGCTCACCTCCGCCAGCGCCACTACGTTCGCCGGCGGCGGACAGGGGGTCACGATCTCGTTTGACGGCGGCGTGACGGTCCGCGACTTCCGCTACACCGACGGCTCTCCCGCCGCAGGGCTGGTTGCCGGAGGCGCTCTTCCGCTTAATGCCAACGATACCTACTACTTCAATACGGTCGCCGATCTGCGCGCCGCATTGCAGACGTT
Organism: Campylobacterota bacterium; assembly: GCA_040752835.1. Taxonomy (NCBI): domain Bacteria; kingdom Pseudomonadati; phylum Campylobacterota; species Campylobacterota bacterium. The sequence goes on from JBFMGG010000004.1 coordinate 221,505, forward strand.
TGCCCAGGTGACATCGGCCGGTTCGACCGTCGAAGTCAACGATCAGGGGAAATTCGTTCTGCGCAACACGGCGGGTTCGGCGCTGGCCATCGAGGTCGATCCGATCGTCGACGCCAACACGATCGAAAACCAGCGTTTCACCGAAACGTTCGCCACGATGGCCGGAGCGCTCCCGGTCGGTACGTCGGTCAAACAGTCCCAGCCGATCAATACCGCCACCCATGCGACCAGTATCGACGTCTACGACTCACTGGGGGGGAAACACACCGTCACGATCAACTTCCGCAAAGATTCGATCAACACGACGACCGGATTTACCGACTGGCGCTATAACGTCACCGTTCCGGTTCCCGGATCGCTGAGCGGGGCGACGGCGCCGAACCTGAACATCCTCGAAGGCGGGGTCATCACGTTCGACAGTAACGGGGCCCTCTCCACCTACAACATCCCCAGCATCGACTTCTCGCCGAACAACGGGGCCGCGGCGAACCAGCAGGTCACCCTCAACTTCGGAACCCTGGGCGCATACGACGGGATCACCAGTTTCGACAACGATTCGGGTACCAGCGGTATCAGCCAGGACGGTTACCCCGGAGGCGACCTGGTCGGGATCCGTATCGACCAGAGCGGTACCCTTGTCGGGAGCTTCACCAACGGACGTTCATTCGGTCTGGCACAGATCGGTATGGCCAAATTCTCAAACAACGAAGGTCTCGTAAGCGACGGCGGAAACGTCTACCTCCAGTCGGCCAACTCGGGCGACCCGATCATCGGTACGGCGGCGACGGCGGGACGCGGTTTCATGCAGTCTTCGGCTCTCGAAGCCTCCAACGTGGACCTCTCCAAAGCGTTGACGCAGCTCATCATCATCCAGCGCGGTTACCAGGCGAACGGTAAAACGATCACCACTTCCGATACCCTTCTTGAAACCCTCATCGGGCTCAAACGTTAATAACGCCTCCTGAGTCTCCCGTTTTCATACGGGAACGGGGGAAGACCTGCATTAACACACTTATAACACGGTTTTGTTCATTGTTTTCGGGAAAAGAGGGAAAAGGCCCGCGGCCACCGAAGGCCGGGGATGCTTTGAAACTTAAGGAGTGAGTGATGAATGAAAAAAACTCCCCTTTGACTTGCTGCCGTCAATCGGGATCAGTGACATTATGAATCAACTTAGTAAACGAATAGTAATAACACCTGTTTTTAATCTCGTGTGCGTTACAATTTCCCCATGCAACGGCAAACAGTGAGAAAGAAAAAACGGCTCCCGCCACGATCCGAAGCGCCGAAAACGGCGTTTGCCCCCTTCCGGTCGCGCGCGCTCGGGTTCATGACCGACATTTTCATGATCGGGCTGCCGATCTCGCTGCTCGTGAGCGCTTTTTTCGGGTACGACCAGATGCATACGGCAGGCGGCCTGGATGTGATCGTCGCAGACCCCAAAGCCCGCACCAATCCCCCCGACCCGATCGCATCGGCCATGCAGATGGGTCTGTTTCTGATCGCCTACGTCTGGTTCTGGCACCGCAGCGGCCAGACACCGGGCAAAAAGCTCGCCCGCATCCGCGTGGTGGACGCACGGACGCTCCAAAACGCCCCGTACTGGAAACTGATCCTCCGCTTCGTCGGCTATTTTGTATCGGCACTTACCCTGTTTGGCTTTTTCGTGGGGTTCCTGCGCAAAGACGGGCGTGCGCTGCACGATCTGCTCAGCGGTACCGCGGTCATCCGCGAATCGTAATGGCACCGCTCGTCGCCGCCTTCTATTTCGTCTACTTCGCCCTGGTCGGGGTGCACATCATTTTTGTCCCCAAAATCCTCTCCCTGATCGGCTACGACCCGATCGAAATCGGCACCGTATTCGCCGCCGCGCCACTGGTACGGTTTGCCCTGCCGTTTCTTTTTCTGCGGGGTTTCCGCCTCGACCAGCGCACCTTTTTCATCGCCCTTGCCCTGATGGGGGGATCGGCGGCGGGGTTTTACCCCGCACTGGAGTCTTTCTGGCCCCTTTTGACGGTGAACATCCTCTTTGGGATCGGCCTGGCCCTCATCCTCCCCTACATCGAGGTGATCGCCCTCGAATCGATCGGGAAAGAGCGCTACGGCCGCATCCGCCTTTTCGGCTCCATCGGGTTCATCGCCGTCTCCGTGCTCCTCGTCGAATACCTCAGCGGCCCCTACGTCGGGATCGCTTTTCTGATAGCCGCCGCCTGGGTCACCGTTGTTCTCGGGGCGCTGATCGGGCTGCGCCAGCGTCACGCCCCCTCCTCCGAATGCGCTGATGAGCGATGCCGTTTCGGGATCGGCGATCACCTCATGCTCTGGCTCGGTTTTTTCCTCATGCAGGTAAGCTTCGGCCCGTTTTACAATTTTTTCACGATTTACGCGACCGATCACGGCGTCAGCCTCCAGACGACGGTTTGGCTCTGGAGCTTCGGCGTGATCGCCGAAATCGTCATGTTCTACTTCCAAGGACCCCTGTTGCGCGGAAATCTGCACCGGCTGCTCGTCATCACCGCATCGGTTACGGCGCTGCGCTGGCTCATCGTCGCCCTTTTTCCCGACAGCGTCGCCATGCTCTACGCGTCGCAGGTGCTTCATGCATTCAGCTTCGCCCTTTTCCACTCCTCGGCGATTGCGCTGCTCTTTCACCTTTACAGCGCACGGCGTCTGGCACAGCAGTTCTTTTTCGGAATCTCCTACGGTCTGGGGGGGTTTGTCGGAGCGCTGGGGGCGGGAGCGCTGTACCAGTATACGCCGCCGCTGCTCTTCGTCGGCGGAGCGGTCGCGGCGCTGGGTGCGGCCGCGGCATTCAAGCGCTATCGCCCTCTTTAATAATCGATAATCAGCGACGCGAGAAAAGTGCGGTCGGTATTTTTTGACGGCGGAGGCGGGGTATTGACGTAGTCGATTTTGTAGCTGATCCCCATCGAGAGGGAGGAGTTGATCTTCGTCTCGACCGCGCTTTTGCTGTAAAAGAAGCTGTAGCGGGTATCTTCGAGATTGATCCGGTAGGTCGCTTCCTGGATGAATTTGAGATTTTCCTGCACCTGCCAGCGGTAAATCGCCCCCAGCTTGCTCGAAAAATAGTCGTCCTCGGGAAGGTTTTCGGGTTTGTCCCGGCCGTAGAGGACGTTCGCCTGAAGATCCAGGGTATGCGCCGGCTCCTCCAGTGGTCGAACCCCCATCCCGGGCCCGGTATAGAGCTGGTAGTCGAATCCGCTGAAACGGTCCTGCTTGTATCCGGCGAGATAGTTGAGCGAGACTCTGGGGCAGAGCCGGTAGTCGTAGTTGAGCTCGCTCGACCATTTGTCCTTCGACGTCTGGCCGCTGTCGCTCGAACGGTAGGCATCGACGTGGGCGCGGAAAACATGGACCCCGACCGATGTTTTCGCATTCCCCTCAAACGCCAGCGATGTGGTGTCGGTGTTCCCCTTGGTGTTGATATAGGAAAACTCGCTGTGGGTCACGATTTGGCCGTCGCTTCCCAAGAGCGCGGACGCGCCCAACGCCATCCAAACGATTTTTCGAATCATTTCTCCCCTTCCTGCACGACATGGGTCACCATCTGCGGAAACGGCACGGTGATCCGGTTGCGGTCAAACGCCTCCTTGACCGCTTCGGTCACCTCGAACATCGTATTCCAGTAGTCGTCCACATGGACCCACGGACGGGCGACGATTTGAACCGAATTCTGGGCCAGGGCACCTACCGCGACCAGCGGTTCAGGCTCTTGAAGCACCTTGGGATGAGCTTCGAGGATTTCAAGGATAACCGTTTTAGCGAGTTTGAGGTCGTCTTTGTAGTCGATATCGAACACCATGTCGATCCGCCGCGTCTCGTTGCCCGTGTAGTTGATGATATTCCCCGAAATCAGCGCTCCGTTTGGGATGATGATGGAACGGTTGTCGGTCGTCGTCAGCGTCGTCGAAAAGAGGTTGATCGTCTTGACCGTCCCCATTACTCCCGCCGTCTCGATAAAATCCCCCACCTTGAACGGCCGGAAAAAGATGATCAGCACCGCCGCACCGACATTGGAGAGGGTGTCTTTGAGCGCGAGGCCGATCGCAAGACCCGCCGCACCGAATACGGCGACGAACGAGGTGGTATTGATCCCCAGGTTGCTGGCCGCCGCCACGATAACGGCGATCATCAGTGCAACGCTCAGGGCATTCCCCGCAAAACTGATCAGCGTCTCGTCGACGCGGGAACGCTCCATCGCGCGGCGCATCAGCATCACGATTTTTCGGACAATCCATTTCCCGATGAAAAAGATCGCCAGCGCCCCGAGGAGTTTAAGGCCGTACTCGGTCGCGTAACTCAGGGCCAGGTCGGTGTAATACCCCACTTTGTCCTCGACGTGCTCGATTTTTTTCAGCATGCTATCCTCGCTTAACGGTATTCGACGATCTGTCCCGGATCAAGCCGTTTGTGCTCGCCCTGCGGGTTCACCCTATAGCCGAACGCGCAGATGAGCGCCACGCTGCGTCCTTCATCAAGGTCGAGTATCGCTTCGATCTCTTCGCGGTCGAATCCCTCGATCGGACAGCTGTCGATCCCCAGGGTCGCCGCATAGGTCATCATGTTGGCGCAGGCGATATAGCACTGCTTGGCGGTCCAGTTACGCAGCAGCGCTTCGTCGCATTCGATCGGCTCCAGGTAGTTTTTGTAGACGTTCATGTAGGTATTCACCGCCTCTTCGTCGAGTCCGCGGCGGTTGAACATTTTACGGACATAAGGAGTCCCGCTGCGCACCGAATCATCATCGGTCGTGAAAATAACCAGTTCACTCGCCTCGACGATCTGGCTTTGGTTCCAGCACGAGGGCTTGAGCGCCTTGCGCAACGAAGGGTTGCGCACCACGATCAGCCGCCACGGCTCCATCCCGAAAGACGAAGGAGAGAGGCGGGCCACTTCGAGGATCGAATCAAACTGCTCGGAGGGGATCTTTTTTTGGGTATCGAAACGCTTGCAGGCGTGACGGAATTCCATCGCTTTTAAAAATTCGGACATCATGAAGCTCCGGTGTTGGTCTATGGTTTGCGTAATTCTAACGTAGAGTTCTTTACGGGGGGTAACAAGGCGCTCAAGACACCCCCGGTATTTGAGGTACGTCCCCCACGCTTTGCGCGAGGGGAGGGGGCGCCCCCGCTTGATCAGCTCGAAACTGACCGCGGCGTTGATACACCCTTTCCAGAAACGTATCTCGTCATCGTCTTCGAAGCGGCGGGGATACCACAATATCTCGAGCTCCTCGTGGGCTTCATAATACCGCCCCTGGGCAAGGGCAAGGGCAAACGCCCCGAACGCCTGCGTTATACCCTCAGATGTTTGCGCCAATACCCTCGTCCTCCCCGCAGACTGATGCAGACGTGATCGGGAAATTTGGTGCGAAATTCCGCCAGCCGCTCTTTGGACGATTTCCCCGTATCGCAGTAAAAGACGAAAACGCTCCCCGGCTCCTCGTTTTTCAGCAGGGGCGGGGCATAGAGAGTCGTTTCGATGCCGTCGATGGGGTTGAGGATCGTATCGATCAACAGCACTCTGATCCCCTGCGCTTCGAGCTCTTTTTTGTTGCGCAGAAACTCTTCCTGCGTCCATTCGTCGACGTTCAGATCCACCATTTCCCCGTCCGTATTGTGATTGTGCGAAAGTGTATCGAAGCAATCGGCGCTTTAGCCTTATAAATTTAGGCTACACTTTCATCATGGCAAAGAAAAAGAAAAAAATGATCAAACTCAACCAGGCGATCCGCCGTTTTTTCGGTGATGAAGGATTTGACGAGGGGATCGAACGGGTCCCTTCCGAAACGCTGATCGCGCTGGCCCATACGCTTGGGGTCTTCGACGGTACCACCGACAAAGCGGGGCTCATCAAAACGTTCCGGCGGATCTGGTCGGAAGGGGAGAGCGACAACCGCGCCCTCATCGTCGAGTTTTTCCATCACGAAGGGAAAATCTACCCGAACCCCAAACCCAAGGAAAAACCTCACGAACGCGAAGAGAAGATCGACGAGTTCCTCGACGCCTTCGACATCTCCGCCGACGAGCGGCGGGAACTGCACGCCGCGTTTATCGACGTCCGGACCCGCAAAATCACCCCCGAGAAAATCGCCGCCAAACTCGAGCACCTCCGCTACGTCGGCAAACGCGAAACGCTCGAAAAAGCGCTCGACGGGAAACTCGGTTACGACGACCGGCTGGAGTTTTACGCCCCGATCGTCTACACCCTGGGAAATGAGCGTTTTACCAAAATACAGGTTCTCAAAACCCCTCCGCTCAACGAACGGCGCCTACATGAGGAAGATATCGACACCCTCACCGCGGAGATCGCCCTTCTCAAACAAACCCTTACATCACAAAAACAGGAACAAACCGACCGTTTTACGGCGACCCTCGATCCCCATCGCTACCTAAGCCCCGGCGAGATCGTTTCGGCACTCAAAAGCGCGCCGCCCACCGCCTCGGAAAGCGATGTTCCCCTCCCTTTGAGCGTCCTCAAACGCCTTCTGGGCGAAACCGCGAACCTCAGCGAACACGGCGACGATCTGCTGATCGAAACGACCCACACGATCAAACTCCCCCACACGTCCCAAACGATCGAGTACACCGCTCATCACACCCTCGATCTCTCCCGCATCACCCAAGCGGTCTGGAAACAAGAGGATATCGGCATCGAAACAATGATCGCCGAAACGCTCGAAGAGGAAAAACGGCTCTTCTTCGCCGAACTGGAGCTGCTCGTCTCGGAGTGCCGCGAGCGCTCGCGTCTGCTGGCCCTGGAGGAAGAGCGGCTCCATGCCCTCGTGATCGAAACGCTCCTCCCGTTTTTGAGCGGAACCCTTCACATCAGTGCCAAGACCTCCCGCCGCGTCCTTTTCGCGTTCGACCAAAAAATTGCCGGCGAGCTGTTGCGCCGACAGCGCCAGGAACTTCTCGCCCGGACCGTACGCGACTTTAAAAACCTTTTTCCCCTCGCCCGTTCGCTACGCCGTAAGCTGATCCTTCACATCGGCCCCACCAACAGCGGCAAGACCTACGGCGCATTCGAACATCTGCGCAAAGCGGGGACGGGATATTATCTCGCCCCGTTGCGGCTCCTAGCCCTGGAAGGGTACGAAACGCTTAAAGAACACGGCGTCGCAGCCTCCCTCATCACCGGGGAAGAGCAGCTGATCGACGAAGACGCCACCCACATCAGTTCAACGATCGAAATGCTCGGATTCGAGACCGAAGCCGACGTCTGTGTCATCGACGAAGTCCAGATGATCGGAGACCGCGACCGGGGATGGGCCTGGGCAAACGCCATCATCGGCGCACCCGCCAAAACGGTGATCATGACGGGGTCTCCGAACGCGCGTGAAGCGGTCGTGGCACTCGCCGAATACCTGAATGAGCCGCTCGAAATCGTCGAATTCGAACGCAAGAACCCCCTCGAGCTCCTCCGCACCCCCACCCCGATCGACGCGATCGAAGAGGGTACGGCCCTCATCGCCTTCACCCGTGCCAACGCGCTGCGGCTCAAACAGCAGCTTTCCAAAACGTACCGCACCAGCGTCATCTACGGCAACCTGAGCCCCGAAGTGCGCCGGGAAGAAGCCCGCCGGTTCCGCGAAGGGGAGACGCAGATCCTCGTCGCGACCGACGCCATCAGCATGGGGCTCAACCTCCCGATCAAAACGCTGCTGTTTTCCAAAGCCGACAAATTCGACGGCCAGAACCAGCGCTTCCTCACCCCCGGCGAAGTGCAGCAGATCGCCGGGCGGGCGGGGCGCTACGGCATCACCGAAAAAGGGTACGTCGGGGCGCTCAGCGCCGACGTCCTCAAAAAAATCGCCCCCCTTTTCAACGCCCAGCCCGAGCCGATCCGCATCCCGTTTAACGTCATGGCCAATTTCGACCACGTCATGCTCGTCTCGAACATCCTCGAAGAGCGCTCCCTCTCCGCCATCATCGCATTTTTCGTCGACAACATGAAGTTCGAAGGCCCCTTCCGTGCCGCCAACCTCGAGTCGATGCAGGAAGCCTCGGCCATCGTTGACCGTTTCGATCTGGACATGCGGACCAAATACACCCTCGCAACCGCCCCGCTCTCGACCTCCTCCCCGCTGGTGATGGCCTCTTTCGAACGCTACGTCCGCGCACTGGAGCAGAAAAAACCGATCGCCTACATCCCTCCGCGCCATCTGGGAAGCCATGCGCTGACAATGGAAGAGCTGCAGGAAGCCGAAGACCGGATCAAAGAGATCAGCCTTTACCTCTGGCTTTCCTATCGGCTCGGGGAGTATTTCATCGACGCCGAAAAAGCCCGCGCATTCCGGGGTGAACTCAACCGCTTTATCGAGAATTCGCTCCAGCAAAGCCATTTCGTCCCACGCTGCAAAATGTGCTCCAAACCGCTGCCGCCGCAGAGCGAATTCAGTATCTGCCAAAGCTGTTTCAACAAACTAAACCGTTCCAAACAAGGGGTGAGAGAAGGCGCAAGAGCGCCGCTTCGGGAGGGGACGGCGAAAAAACGGCCGTACCGTTAAAGCTTAGAGGAGGTCGGAGTAATCGTAGCGCGAAGGGTTCAAAAACACTTTCCCTTCCCGCAGCGTGAGCCTCTCATCCGCCTCGACCGCCGTTTCGAAGCGGTTTTTGATCTTCTTTTTTTCTTTCTCTTTGACCCGCTTGAGCTTCAAAAACGCCTTGAGGGAGATCCATTCCTCATCCGCGACCTCGACCACATCGGCATTGATCGCCTCTTCAACGACCGCGTCGGCATTGGCGTGGGAGAGAAATTTGGTCGCCACGACGTGCAGTACGCTGCGCAGCTGAGCATCGCGCTCTTTATAGATCTGTTCGATTTTGACCCGTTCGTCGATCAGCATCTGCTCGCGCTGGTCGCGCAGTCGCGTCGTCTCTTTTTCGAGAACGTCCACCTTGTCGCGCAGCCGTTCGTTCTCCTGTTCGATGTAGCGGGTATAGCGGTCGGCTTCGATCGCCGTTTCCGAATGCGCCGCTTTGGCCGAAGCGACGGCGACGAACTTGACGCCGTTTTCGACGATGCACGTAAGGCTTCCGCGCCGGATACGGTTATGGATCGCCTCTTTGGAGACCCCGAAATGTTCCGCCGCTTCGGCAATCGTCATTTTTTTCATCGTGATCCTTTACTTAGCGGAAGTTGTCGAACACGAGCGGCGCTTCCCACTCCATCGCCTTGATCGCCGCCATGATTTTCTGGAGTTCGTCGATCTGTTTGGATTTGACGCGGATGTGATCCCCTTCGATCTGGGCGGTCGCTTTGGTTTTCATATTTTTGATTTCGGCGACGATCTTTTTGGCCTCTTTGGCTTCGATCGCGTCGACGATCTTGTAGGTCGCTTTGCGGTTCCCCCCGCTGGCGTCTTCGGTTTTGAGTTCCTCGAGCACCTTGGAAGAAAGACCCCGCTTGACCAGACGGCCGATGACGATGTCTTTGAGAGCGTCGAGTTTGTTGTCGCTGGAGGCGAGGAGGATCAGCTGTTTCTCTTTTTCACGGTAGTTGATTTCGTACGTGATCCCTTTGAAATCGTACCGCCCCGCCGCCTCTTTCTCGGCTTGGGCGATAGCGTCTTTAAATGCCTGAAGATCGATTTTGGCGGAAATATCAAGAGAGTGTTCGGATGCCATACATAATGTCCTGCAGATGTTTTTTATAACATCAGTATAACATAATCCTAACTCCCCTAAAACATCGGTCCGCCGAAATCGAGTCCGCCGCCGAAAGCGGCAGCGGCATGAGGGTCTTGATACCCCATCATGGAGGCTTTGGTGCGCAGCATCATGATGTCCTGTTTGGGAGCGATCCCCTGCGGGCATACGGGGACGCATTCACCGCAGAGGGTACAATCCCAGATCCCGTTGGTCTGGACGGCGGCCATTTTGGCCGAAACTTCGCGCTCGCGGGGATCGTTGACGTAACGCCATACCCGTGTGAGGGCAAACGGGCCGATGAAATCGGGGTTTGCCGCGTACACGGGACAGGCACTGTAACAAGACGCGCACAGGATGCAGTCGCTCTGCACCGCGATCCGTTCCATCTCCTCCGCGCTGACGTTCGATTCGTCCAGCTTTTCACCCGACGCACGGGCGGCGCGGTTGCATTGCTCCACCATCGATCCCTCGACGACGAGATCGCGAACCACACGGGCGTTCCGGATCGGTTCGACGCTCTCCCCGCCTGAGGGTTTGTATTCGCACATCAGCACTTCGCGGCCGTCGACGCGAACGGCGCAGCTTCCGCACACCCCGCTGCGGCATCCGTGGGAATAGGTAAGGGTGGGGTCAATTTTCGTTTTGATGTGGTTGAGGAGTGCAAGGAGTGTCACCCCTTCTAACTCAACGTTATAGGTTTGATAGCCGCCGTTAGCGCTACGCAATACTTTAATTTCCATCAGTCGCACCACTCCCGCTCGTTCTCGTCGTCATCATAGGGGTCTTCGCAGCACCCGTTCCAGTCGGTACCCTCTTCCTCGTCCCACCGTTCCCCTTCGTCCGAACAGCGGATCAAAGGTTTCATTTCATAAAATCGGCACATAAGACTCCGTCCTCCTTCCATGCGATCGTATGGGCACCGAACATCGAATCGTTGCGGACAGGGGCATCGCTACGGTAATGGGCTCCCCGGCTCTCTACCCGGCTGATCGCGCTGACCACGATGATTTCGGAGAGTTCAAGCTTGTTGCCGAACTCGATAAACTCGACGAGATTCGTGTTGCAGGTTTTGGATTTGTCACGCGGCCCCATGAACGGAAGTTCCTTTTGCATCTGCCGGATCGCTCCGAGCACCGCCTTGAGCCCCATATCCTCACGCACCAGTCCGACGTTGTTGTAGAAAATGTTGGCCAGCATCTCCTGCTTCTGGTAAAAATCGATCTGGTTGGTGAAATACATCACGCCGCGGACAAAATTGAGATCCTTGGCGTACTGCGGATTTTCGGCGGCGGGGGCGGGGCGTTTCGTCCCGAATTCCGCCGCGTTTTTGCCGCATTCACGCCCGAAAACGACCAGTTCGAGGAGTGAATTGCCTCCCAGCCGGTTCGCCCCGTGCGTTCTGTGGTTGGCGCATTCCCCGACGGCGAAAAGCCCCTCCACCGAGCTCATGCAGCGTTCGTCGACGTCGATCCCCCCCATACTGTAGTGGGCCGCAGGCTTGATCGGGATCAACTCGTTCACAGGATCGATCCCTTCGTAGATTTTCGCCAGTTTGCGTTCCTGGGGAAGTTCGCGGTCGATAAACGCCTCTCCCAGATGACGGATGTCAAGGTATACCGCACCGCTTTCGGCGACCTCGTCGTGGATGGCGCGGGCGACGACGTCACGGGGTGCGAGTTCGTCGGTAAAGCGGTCCCCCTGCGCGTCCACGAGATAGCCTCCCGCCCCGCGCGCGCTTTCGCTGATGAGGATCGAAGAGTTTTTCAGCGCGGTGGGATGGAACTGGATGAACTCCATGTCCGCCAGCCTCGCCCCCGCACGTACCGCCGCGGCCAGCCCGTCTCCCGTCGCCTGGACGGCGTTGGTCGAATGCTTGCCGTAGATCGCGCCGTAGCCGCCCGTCGCAAGGATGACCGCATCGGCCCGGATCTCTTCGACGTCGCCGCTGTCAATATCCAGGAACGTCGCCCCCAGCGCACGGTTCGTTTCGGGATCAACGATCAGGTTGAGCAAAAACCGGCCGTTTTGAAATTCCACGCCCGCTTCCACACACCGGTCAAACAGCGTGTGCAACAGTTTCAACCCTGTGTAGTCCTGCGCGTAGCATGCGCGCGGCGCGCTCGCCCCGCCGAGTCGACGCCGCGCGATCTCGCCCTCTTCGTCACGGCTGAAAGGGAGTCCCAGGGCATTGCACCAGCGCACCGCATCGGGAGCTTTTTCACATAGGAGCGCAATCCGCCCTTCGTCCCCCAGCCCCGCCGAGGAGCGGAGCGTATCGTCGATGTGGGCCGCGACGCTGTCCCCGTCCGCGAGCACCGCGTTCATCCCCCCCTGTGCCATCGAGGTCTGGGAGCGGGTCGGCAGGGTTTTGGACGCAACCACCACCTCCGATCCCGCTTCGCGGGCGGACAAAGCGCTTACAAGCCCCGCACCGCCGCTACCGATAATCAATATTTTGGCCATTCCACCCCTTTTTCCGATAATCTCGACGATTGTACCCCATCGCGCGTTAGGGACGACTCAAAAAGATCGACTAGTTTTTTAGGGTAAAATAACCTATGCAAACAGTGTTCTCGATCCTCGGTATCTATCTTTTCATCGGCGTCGGTTTCGGTGCGAAATGGGCATTCAAGGAAAAAATCGACGACCGGACCATTACGCTTATCAGCGTCTATTTTCTCCAAATCTTCCTGACGTTCTGGGGGTTGCTCAAACGCCCCATCGATACCGGACTCCTCTTCGCCCCGACGCTTTATCTGGGCATCACCCTGCTGTCGCTGCTGCTGATGATTCCACTCGCCCGGATGCTCTTTAGCGATACCAAAGAGCGCTCGATCGCCACCGTCGCCGCCCTCATCGGCAACACGGGAAATCTCGGCGTCCCGCTGGGGATCGCCCTGTTCGGGGAAGAGAGTGTCCCCTACACGACGCTCATCAACCTCGTCAACGTTTTCGTCGTCTACACAATCGGCGTCTTTTACTATTCGCGCGGCGAATTCAGCGTCAGGGATTCGCTCCTCAACATTCTCAAACTCCCGGTGCTGTGGGCGGCCTCTTTGGCCATCGTTCTCAACCTCGTCGGATACGTTCCGAGCCCCGCCGTCGACAAAACCCTCATGATGGGAGCCTATGCCTCAATGACGATGCAGCTCGTGCTGTTCGGGATTTACCTCTACGGAATCAAACTCGCCGAGATCAACCTGCGCCTGAGCGCATGGGTAGGAAGCACCAAATTTCTGCTGATACCGCTCCTGACGTTTGGCGTCTTACAGTACGTCGATATGGAACCGATGGTCAAGGGGGTTTTGTTTCTGGAACTGCTCGTCCCGCTTGCCGTGGCGAACGTCAACCTCGCATCGCTGTACAACTGTGCTCCCCGCACCGTCACGGCACAGGTGTTTCTGACGTCCGCCGCGTTTTTGGGGATCGCGCTGGCATTGCCCGCTATTTTAAAAACGTTCTGATGTTCTCGGCCGTCGCGGCGATGAGACGTTCGCGTGCTTCGCGCGAGGTCCAGGCGATATGGGGGGTAATATAGAGCCGCTCGGGATGTTTGACGCTTAGAAGCGGATGGGGCGTTTTCATCGGCTCCTGAGCCAAAACGTCCAGCCCGACGAAAATAGGCTTGACGTCGATAATGACCGACAGGGCCTCTTCGTCGACGATTCCGCCCCGTCCGAGATTCAGCAGCACCGCCCCGTCTTTCATCTGGAGCAGTTCGGAGTGGGAGATGAGGTTCTGCGTCTGAGGGTTCAAAGGGGCGTGAATCGAAATGACGTCGCACCCCTCGATCAGGCGCGAAAGGGTCGTTTGCTCGTATTCGGGGTTGTCGTTCTTCCCGGAAGTGGAGTAATAACAGACGTTAGTGCCGAACGCTCTTGCGATAGCGGCAACGCTCCGCCCGATCTCACCCAGCCCGATGATCCCCCATTTTTTTCCGCGCAGTTCGCTGAAAGAGGGACCGATATGGGCAAACACCGCTTCACGCTGCCAGTCGCCGCGCTTGACGTATTCGTCGTAATATCGGCTCTGTCCCATCAGGTAAAAAAGCATCGAAAAGGTGTGCTGCACCACCGCATCGGTCGAATACCCCGCGACATTTTTGACGGCGATCCCCCGGCGTGCGGCAGCCTCGTGGTCGATATTGTTCGTCCCCGTCGCCGCGACGCAGATGAGCTTGAGTGCGGGTGCGGCTTCCATCACGGCATCGTTGATCACCACCTTGTTGGTCACGATCACTTCGGCGTCGCGGACCCGCTCGGCGGTCTCTTCGGGAGTCGTCGTCGCGTAGACGGTGACGTCGCCGAGCGTGTTAAAAACTTCTAACGGCGTATCACGGTACGTTAGTGCATCGAGTACTGCAATCTTCATCCGCTTACGCGTCCTTGATTTTCTTGATCAGTTTTTTAGCTTTTTTGAGCGCTTTGGAGGCTTTGTCCAAAACGAGCAATACTGCCATGCGGCGCCCGGCGTGCGCTTCGGGTTTGCCGAAGACACGGACAAACGTTTTTTCGTCGAAGAGTTCGTCGGCGACGTCGATGACCGGCTTATCCGATTCAGCTTCGGATTTGAACGCCGCGCTCGCCCCCTCGCCGTAGAAGGTAAATCCGAGAGGAAGCCCCAGTACCGCGCGCACGTGCAGCGCGAATTCGCTCTGGCTCTGGGTGATGAGGGTGACCATTCCCGTATCGTGCGGGCGGGGGCTTACTTCGCTGAAATAGACCTCATCGCCTTTCACGAACAGTTCCACGCCGAAAAGCCCTTTGCCCCCCAGTCCGTCGGTAATCGCCTTGGCGATCTTCTGGGAGCGTTTGAGCGCTTTTTTCGACATCTCCATCGGCTGCCAGCTGAAAACGTAATCGCCCCCTTTCTGGATATGGCCGATTGGCTCGCAGAACACCGTCTCGTTGCCGTTGCGGGCCGTGAGGAGGGTGATCTCGTAATCGAAACGGATAAACTCCTCGACGATCAGTTCGCTCGCGTCGCCGCGCGCTTCCTTGGCGATTTCCCACGACGCGATGAGGTCGTCACGCGTTTTCGCAATGCTCTGTCCGTGCCCCGAAGAGCTCATGACCGGCTTGATGACGCAGGGAAAGCCGACGTCTTCGGCCGCTTCGCACAGCGCTTCGTACGTACTCACGAAATGATAACGGCTTGTTTTGAGTCCCAAATCCTCGGCGGCGAATTTACGGATGTTTTTGCGGTTCATCGTTTTGTTGACCGCTTCGGCATTGGGGATGACGCAGAACCCCTCCTTTTCCGCTTCGAACAACGCTTCGATGCTGATCGCCTCGATCTCGGGGAGAATGTAATCGGGTTTTTCCTTGCGGATCAGTTTGAGCACCGCTTCCTTGTCTTGCATGTTGATCACGTGCGAATGGTTGGCGACGAGATGGGCCGGAGCGTTCTTGTAGCGGTCGACCGCAATCACTTCGATCCCTAGGCGCTGCGCTTCGATCGCGACCTCTTTGCCGAGTTCGCCGGAGCCTAACAACATGATTTTTTTGGAATTGCTTTTGAGAGGTGCGCTAAAGAGCATGGTAGAGCCTTGTGCAAAAAATTATTGCCTAAGTGTAACACAGGGTTTTTAAAGGGGGGGTTATAAAAGGTCGAAGAGGTGTAACCCAAGCGCCGAAGCGCTTGAAATTACAGGCGAGATTCGTAACGTCTCATCATGTAGAGACGTTTCAGCATCTTTTTGCGAGCGCTGATTTTGAACTGCTTGCGCTTTTCCGTCTCGGTAACGTGGTTACGGCGAGCGCGGGCTTCAGTAACAATCAGATTACGATCTGTTTGTTTTTTGAAACGGCGGTAAGCTGCATCAAAGTTATCATCTTGGCGAAGAATGATACCAGGCATGCAATCACCCACTTTCTATTTAAAATTTTTGAACCCGAATTCTACCATAATTTTCAAAAAATAAGGAGTTTTTCAGTCAACCCTGAGCTATGATAGATTCAGATGTAAACTTTGATACGGAGCACGAATGACGCAGCGTACCCAGTTGATGGCACTTATTTTTGCCGGAATGATGATCCCCCCGGCGGTTTGGATCGCTCTTTTGGCTTTTGCGGAGCTTTTCAGTGCCGCAGAACTGCTCGACATCCTCTTTTCTCTTCCGATGATTCTCTACATGGCAGTTGCCACAACGGCGATGATCTTGGGGTTTCGGCACTCCCTGGGATCGATCGAAACCCTGATGGGAAATCCCTCCGCGCATGCCGAAGCAGCGACACTCATCGCCAAACTTCCCTATCGCTTTTTAATCGGGCAGCTCCTCTACACAGGGATTGGCCCCGCAATCGTGCTGTGGGGCAAGCCTTTTATCGCTCCGGAGCGTTTCATCCTCGCCGAACTCGCCGTGCTTCCCCTGCTGCTCCTTTTTATTATCCCGGTTTTCATTCTTTTCGTCATTCGGCTTGAAGAGTGGGTTGCTGCGGTTCCGCTCGACGAACGCCGAGCGTTTTTATCTTTCGGCCAAAAGATGGTTCTGGCGGTGTTTACGACCATCGTCGGGAACATCGCGCTGCTGGTTTTACTCAATGCGATTCTCCTCTTCTCGTCGCCCAATCTGTCCCTGAACACCCTGTTGACCAAAAACATCGTGGTGGCATTGATCGGGACGGCCGTATCGGCGGTCAACGTCGCACTCCTCGTCTCGCAGGTGAGCCGACCCGTCAAAACCCTCACCGACGGGCTGAAAACTGATCTTTTCAATCTGACGAAGCGGTTCAGGGGCAGCACGCGCGACGAAACTGGGACCATGATGTTCAATCTCAACCATTTCATCGCGGAAATCGAACGCTCGATCGCCCATTCCAAGGAGATCGCCTCCGCCAATCTCGGCGCAGCGCGCGAACTCAATTCGATCAACACCGACCTAACCCGACGGGTCTACGACAGCCGTGTGATCACCGGCACCTCATCGGAAAAAGCGCGTTCGGTGCAGCGCATCGTGGATGAAGGGGTCGAAAACTTCGCCCACGCCTCCGAGTCGATGACACAGGCACTCGCCAAACTTCTCCACGGGCGGCAGGAACTTTCCGTATTGCTCGACACCATCTCGCACAGCACCGAGCTCGAAGCTGCCCTCCGTTCCAAACTCGACCAGCTCAACGGCGAAGCGTCGCAGGTCCAAAAAATCCTCTCCGTCATCGGCGACATCGCCGACCAAACCAATCTGCTCGCGCTGAATGCCGCAATCGAAGCGGCACGCGCCGGGGAACACGGCCGTGGATTCGCCGTCGTCGCCGACGAAGTGCGCCAGCTGGCCGAAAAAACGCAACACAGCCTGGTCGAGATCAACACTACCATCAACGTTATCGTCCAAAGTATCTCGGACGCTACCAAACAGATGCACCGCAACACGCAAGCGATGCACAACCTCACCGCCATCTCCGAGCGGGTCGACCGGGACATCGACGAGAGCGTCGGGGCAATGGAAAAAACCAATACCCTCACCGCCCAAAGCGTCGAAAATTCCCGTACCATCGCCGAACACATCGAATCGATGCTCGCGCAGATGGAATCGCTGGCATCCCTTTCGACGGCCAACGACGCGTCAATGAAAGAACTCTGCGAGATCGTCGGCTCGATCGCGTCCTCCGCTGATGCCCTCTTCACGCAGCTGGGGCAGTTCAAAACCGCCTGAGCGGGCGAGCGGTAAAACAAAAGGAGGGTTTGGATAAAATAGCCCCATGATTGCCCAAGATTCCATCGACGCCCTCAAAGCGCGGCTCGACATCGTCGACGTCGTCGGTTCCTATGTCGAACTCAAACGTGCGGGTTCAAGCTTCAAAGCCCCCTGCCCGTTTCACGAGGAAAAGTCCCCCAGCTTCGTCGTCAACCCCGCACGGGGAAGCTATCACTGCTTCGGCTGCGGGGTGCACGGCGACGCGATCAAATTCGTCATGGAATACGACAAACTCAGCTACCCCGAAGCGATCGAGAAACTCGCCGCTTCGATCAATTTCACCCTCCATTACGAAGGGGGCGGCTCTCAGAAAAAACGTTCCAACCTCCTCGAAACCCTCAACGAATGGTATCAGAAGCTCCTCGAACAAAACCGCATCGCCCAGGAATATCTGCACGAACGGGGGATCTACAGCTCCAGCATCGAGCGCTTCGGGATCGGTTACGCCCCGGCCTCTTTCGAGACGATCCGTTTCATGGAACAGCGCAAACTCAACACGGCCGATGGGATCGAACTCGGTGCGCTGGGAAGAGGGGAAGACGGACGGCTGTTCGCCCGCTTCATCGAACGGATCACGTTCCCTATCTACGCTCCAAGCGGAGCGCTGGTAGGGTTTGGGGGAAGAACCATCACCGGCCATCAGGCCAAATACGTCAATTCCCCCCAGACGAACCTGTTCAACAAATCCCGCCTTCTCTACGCCTACCATCTCGCGCGGGACACCGTCTTCCGCCGCCGTGAGATCATCGTGACCGAGGGATACCTGGATGTCGTGATGCTTCATCAGGCGGGTTTTACGCAGGCGGTCGCGACGCTGGGAACGGCGCTGACCGCGGAGCACCTCCCGCTGCTGCGCAAGGGGGAACCCAAAGTGCTGCTCGCCTACGACGGCGACAAAGCGGGGCGCGCCGCGGCCCTCAAAGCCTCCAAGCTCCTGAGTGCGGGCGGGTTTGACGGCGGGGTCGTACTGTTCGAGGGGGGGCTGGATCCCGCCGACATGGTCAAAAACGGCGAGATCGAGGCGCTCGGAGGACTGTTGCGCCGTCCGATCCCTTTTATCGAATTCGTCGTCACCGAAATGATCAACGCCTACGATCTGCGCGATCCCAAAGCCAAAGAGGGGGCGCTGCACGAATCGGTCGCTTTTCTCAAAACGCTCTCCCCCCTGTTGCAGGAAGAGTACCGCCCTTTCGTCGCATCCCGCCTCGGGGTCTCCCCCTCGCTGATCCGGATCGGTCAGGGGAAAAACGCGGCGCAGAAGCCGATCAATTTTTCGCACCACGACGTGTGGGAACTCAGCCTTATCAAAACGGTGCTGGAACGTCCCCACATTATCGACGCACTGCTCGATTTCGTCGATCCGCGGCTGCTGCAGTACCATGCGGACGAGTTCGAAGCGGCACTGCGCGGAACCGCCGAAGATCCCCGGCTGAGCGCCCTCCTGATGGATGAGCGGATACGGGTGTTCGAAGGGGACGAAGGGCTCAAGCAGGAGCTTATAACGTTCTTAATAACCCATTACAACCGGGAACTCAAAAAAGTCACCACCCAAAATACGGTATCATTCGACCAAAAATCGTACTTGATACGCCAGTACCGGGACAAAATCGAGCGCCTCAAACGGGGCGAACTCGTTCCGTTAGGATAAAGGGACACCATCATGAAAGCAATCGCCCTCTTCAGCGGCGGCCTCGATTCGACGCTCGCAATGAAGCTGATCATCGATCAGGGGATCGAAGTGATCGCCTGCAACATCAATACCGGCTTCGGATCGACCAAAGACCGTCTTGCACACATGCAGAACATGTGCGCGCAGGTCGGGGCCGAATTTCGGAGCGTTGACATCCGCGACGAGTACCTGCGCGAAGTTCTGTTCACCCCAAGGCACGGCTACGGCAAGCATTTCAACCCGTGCATCGACTGCCATGCCAAAATGTTCGAAGTCGCCAAACGTCTGATGGGGGAGTGGGGTGCGAGCTTCCTGATCAGCGGCGAAGTACTCGGACAACGACCGATGAGCCAGAATAAGGAAGCGCTGGCCATCGTCCTCAACCAAAGCAACTGCGAAGGGCTGTTGTTGCGTCCGATGTCGGCCAAAGCGCTGGAACCCACGATTCCGGAATTGGAAGGATGGGTCGATCGCGAAAAGCTCGAGGGGATCGTCGGGCGCAACCGCGACCGGCAGATGGAGCTGGCCGAAACGTTCGGACTCAAAGATTACGAATCTCCCGGCGGCGGATGTCTCCTGACCGATGAGCATTTTGCCCGCAAAATCCGCGATTTCATTGCCCATGACACATTCAGCGTCGACGACATCCCGACGCTGAAATACGGACGCCAGCTGCGGCTTCCCGAGGGGGCGAAATTCATCATCGGGCGTCATGCCGAAGACAATGCCGTACTCGAGGAGATCGAAAACCCCAAATACCTCCACGTCACGACCGATCTGATCGGCCCGCACGCCCTCCTTTCGAAAAACGCGAGCGACCGCGACCGCGACCTGGCGGCAAAACTGATGCTGGCCTACTGCAAAGCGGGATTCGAAGGGGAACAGACGCTCCGTTTCGGGGATGAAGAAGTGAGGGCTCTTAACACCCTGACGCGCAACGATGCGCAGAAGTATATGATTTGAGGATTTGCAAGTTTTGATACGCGCACGCTTCACCCAAGGGCAGTGCCCTCGGCGGGAAGCGTGCGCGCTTTGATTATTTAACGACTTTACAGCCGTAACCCGCCTGCTTGATCGCGTCGCACATCGCTTCAGGCTTCGTCCCCTCGGCCGCTTTGACCTCCGCGCGCCCCTCTTTGAGATAAACGCTGCTCTCTTTCACCCCTTTGACCTCGGAGAGGGATTCTTTGACGTTTTTGACGCACGCGGGACACGTCATGCCGCTCACATTCAGCTTGACCGTCTGATCGGCGCCGGCAACCGCCACGAGCGCGGCAAGGGAGAGAAGAACTTTTTTCATCGTTTATCCTTTTAGTGTTTTCGTGCTATTGTTTCATAGAACTGTTAAATTTTCGTTAAGTGTTAACACTGTTGTAACGAAAATCATTTAGTATACTGATATTTTTTAAAAGGGTGTCTTATGAACGGTATCGAGTGGTGGCTCATCGTCTCAATCGCTTTTGCCGGAAGTTTCGGCCATTGCATCGGGATGTGCGGCGGCTTTATCGTCGCCTACAGCTCAACCAAGATCGATGCGTCGATGTCGCGTACCGCCCAACTGCTCCGTCACGGTGCCTATAACGTCGGTCGGGTCAGTTCCTACGTCATACTCGGGATGGTTTTCGGCGCGATCGGCTCTTTGCTTACCTTTACGATGGAGATGCACGGGGCGCTATTCATGTTCGCGGGGGCGGTCATGGTCATTACCGCGCTGGGGATGTTCGGCGTCTCGTCGCTGATCCACGCCCTTGAGCGGGGATTCTCCTCCAATGCCCTTTTCAAGACCCTCTTTTCCCGCCTCATCAAAAGCAAAAGTATCGGCAGTTTTTTCGCCCTGGGGGTGATGAACGGCTTTTTCCCCTGCGGATTCGTTTTCTTTTTTGCGGCCAAAGCGGCCGCATCCGCCTCGGTCCTGGACGGCGGGCTCATCATGGCGGCGTTCGGCCTCGCCACCGTTCCCACCCTGCTTGCGCTCGGGCAGTCGGTCAGTTTCTTCAAAGAGATCGCGTTTCGTCAGACCATGAACCGTATCGCCGCGTCGGCCATCCTCATCTACGGTCTTTACAGCATCTATTACGGGCTGGCCTATTTTTTCGATTTGCCGCTGTAACCCCAAACTTACGTTATACTGTTTCGAGATTTTGTGCAAGGAGTCAGTATGGCGGGAGTGATGTTTGCGTTTTATGATTTTACGGCGCTGGTGGAGCTCAATATCGGGCTTGCCGACAGGCTCAACGAAAACCGCTCGGAAAGTTTTGCGGTGATGTTGTTCGATTTTTCAGACGTTCTCCCCGAATCGGTCGAGCCGACGCTGGGGACGCTGCTTCGGACCTCCGATTCGCTCGTCCATTACGACCACCACTACTTCGTGGTCATGCCCTACACTGACCGTTACGGGACCGGCATCGTCAAGAAGATGGTGAACGAGCGGTTCGCGACCACGGTTCCCTCGGCGGCGGTATGCTATCCGGCCGACGGAGAGACCCCTCTTGAATTGCTCGAAAAGCTTCATGCGGCAGCGAAAAACGAACTGGGAATCGATCTGGACTGTCTTTACAGCGCCCTCAACAAAGAGCCTTAACGGCTCTGCATCGCCACAGGCTTGAAGGTGTGGTAGGGAGAAGTTTTGTAATATTCGATCGCTTCGTGGATGTCGCTTTTGCGGGCAAGGTTGCGATCGTACACTACGACGGTCGGACGCACGGCCGGGGCGGAAACCGTTTTGGGCGCTTCCTGGACGGCTACCGGGTGGGGTGCCGCTGCCGGAGCGGCTACGACCGTTTCTTTCGGTTTTTCGACCGCTGCGGGAGCCGTCGGATGGGCCGCTACCGCTACGTTCTCTTTGGCGGGCGCTGAAGCGTCTTTTTCGGTTTTTGCCGCGGTCGCGTTTTCGCACGATTTGGGTACGTTCCGCTCGATCGGACGAACAAACGCATCTTTGGCGATCGATTTGGCTTTCACCAGATCGGCGCGCGCTTTTTTGACGCTGTCGTAGCGCCCGACCGTAACCACGTTACAGCTCCCCTCTTTTTTCTTTGTGCTTTGCAAAGCACTTTTTTGTACTTTCTTTTCAAAAGCGGGAGTGATGGAAGCTTCTTTTTTGGCGCTGATCGTCTGGATCGTATACTCCTGTGCGTTCAACGCTACGCCTGTGACACCGAGGATGATTGTAAGGGCTAACTTTTTCATACCGCTTATATCGGCACAACGCATTCAAAACTTTACACGTTCGACCCTTTTTGGGTCCCCTATTGACATTTTAGGATGCACACCCTATAATTTCCGTTCCAAAACTTATGGGCCCTTAGCTCAGCTGGGAGAGCGCGTCGCTGGCAGCGACGAGGTCAGCGGTTCGATCCCGCTAGGGTCCACCATCTTCTTTTGCTAAATCATCATCCGATATTTTATTATTTCACCCACGATAACGTACAACCGCTTTGCGCACCTCTTCGGCCGCTACGACCAGCGGAACAATCATCGCCACCGCGATCCAGTAGGCCGGTTCAAACGGTGCCGTTGCAAACACTCCCGAAATGCCGGGCATCCAGACGATAGCCCCCAGAATAACCAATTCCGAAGCAACCCCTCCCCAGTAATACGGGTTGCTTCTCCACCCTACGCTGAGCAGGGAGTCGCGTTCGCTGCGGCAGGAGAGGCCGTTGCCGATCTGGGCGAAGACGATTGCGGCAAACGTCAGCGTCGTCGCCTGCAAATAGAGCGGGTCATTCCACGCAAGATGCTCTCCCCACTCCCAGCCGTGGGCATAAAGATAGCCGAAGAAAAACCCCATGGAGACAGCCGATCCCAACACTCCCAGAAAACCGAATGCCCGGAGGTAAACCCCCGGGGTCAGAATCGGTTCTTTGCGGCTACGGGGCCCTTTGCGCATCAGCGTTTTGTGCGGCGGCTCGGCGCCCAATGCCAACCCCGGCATAATATCGGTTCCAAGGTCGATCGCCAGCACCAGCGCAACGGGGAGCGCCAACGGAACTCCCATCCAGAAATAGAGGATGTAGGGGACCGCTTCGGGAAGGTTGCTGGCGAGCATGTAGGTAATGAAGCGGCGGATATTTTCGTAAACCGCCCGCCCCTCTTCGATCCCTTTGACGATCGTCGCAAAATGATCGTCCACCAGTACGGCATCGGCACTTTGCTTGGCGACGTCGGTCCCCGATCCCATCGCGATGCCGACATCGGCTTTTTTGAGTGCGGGGGCGTCGTTGACGCCGTCTCCCGTCACCGCAACCGTCTCCCCCATCTCTTTGAGCAGGGTGACGATGCGGAGTTTCTGTTCGGGGGAGACGCGCGCGAACACCCGGTTTTTTTTCAACAACCGTTTGAGCCCCTCCGGGGGGATTGATTCGATCTGTTCGGCGCTCAGCACGTCCTGTGCCGAATCGACAATTCCCGCCTGAACCCCGATGGAACCCGCCGTGATCGGATGGTCTCCCGTGATCATCAACAACCGGATTCCGGCCCTGCGGCATTTGGCGACCGCTTCGGTAATGTCCTCCCGAAGCGGATCTATCAGGGGGATGAAAGCAATAAACGAAAGTCCCCTTTCAGCTTCTTCCCGAGAAAGAGGGCGTATCGGGGAGTATTTTCGGGCAAGGGCGATCACCCGGTACCCCAAAGAGGCAAGCCCGTCATGCTCGGCGCTCAACCTCTCCTTTAACACACCATCAAGCGCGGTTCCCCGGATGTCGGTATCGCACAGCGCGATGATGATTTCGGGAGCCCCTTTGACAAAAACGTCAAATCCACTCGCGGTTTGATGGAGCGTCCCCATCCGTTTGAGATGATAGTCGAAAGGGTATTCGACCAGCAGCGGTTTGGCTGAGCGGCGCTCCCCGATATCGCCGTAACCCTCCGCATAGCGCAGCAGCGCCAGATCGACGGGGTCTCCACGATCCCCGTCGGCGCGGTTGCACAGCACGATCACTTCAAGCATCTCTTCCGAGGGGGGTTCTGCAGAAGCGACCACTTCCATCGTATTACGGGTGATCGTTCCGGTTTTATCGGTCGCGATCACGGTCACCGCCCCGAGATTTTCAATCACCGAAAGGGTGTTGACCAAAAACCCTTTGGAGGCCATTCTCTGCGCCGCGAAAGCCAGGGCAAGAGTGACAGTCGGGAGGAGCCCCTCGGGAATCATCGCGACGAGAACCCCCAGCGCGAACAAAAACGATTTCCACAGTTCAAACCCTTCCATCCCGGCAATGACGATAAAACTTCCCGCTATGGCAAAAGAGACCGCGGCAATCACTTTGGAAATATGGGAAATCTCTTTTTGAAGATGCCCGATCCCCGAATCGACCTCCTGGGTCATCATGGCGATTTTCCCGTAGCGGGTCTCTTTTCCGACCGCGTAGACGACCCCCATAGCCTCACCTTTGATGACGAATGTCCCCGAATAGAGGGTATGGCGGGGGTGACCTGTTTCGACCGCGTCGGCGGAAACCGGAACGCTTTCTCCGGTAAGGGTACTTTCGTTCACCCAGACATCAAAAGCGCTGAGAATGTAAAGATCCGCGGGGACTTTATCCCCTTCGCCGACCAGAACGACATCCCCGATCACGAGCTGCTCTGAGGGAATGGTCCGGCGCTTCCCCTCGCGTCGAACGTTCACCCGCTGCGGCAGAATGTTCCGCAACGCTTCGAGGCTACGTTCGGTACGGTATTCCTGGTAAAATCCTCCCAATCCGTTCAAAACGATGACGGCCAGAATGGCCCAACCGATCGCCTCGATCCCCGATGAGGGGTCCAAAGCGGCCGAAAGAAAGCTTATCCCTGCCGCCGTCCACAGAAGAAGGGCAAAAAAATGGGTGAACTGGTCGAGCAGTTTACGCACTGCCGAACGGGGTTTGATACGCGGCAAAAGGTTGGGGCCGTACTCGGCGAGGCGTATTGCCGCCTCTGCTTCCGACAGCCCCTCTTCCCCAGTCTCCAATACCGACAGGATCTCTGAACGCCGAAGGGTTTTCATCCCTTTATCGTAGCATAATCCACACCGCTTCGAAGTGTGCGGCGATTGAATTTTTTATTAATTGCCGTTATAATGGGATAAAGAGCGTTGACAAAGAAGGTAAACATGGAACTTTCGGTATATTTGGCGCATCAGCCCATTTTCGATCGGCACGGGCAGATTTTTGCCTACGAACTCCTTTATCGCGATACGCACGACAACGCGGCACACGTTTCGAACAATCTCCATGCCACGGCGCGCGTTTTGGTCAATACCCTCAATTACGTCGGGCTTCAAACCCTCACCAACGGCCGGATCGCCTTCATCAAGGTCGACGACGCGGTCATCACGGACAAGATCGTCCTGGCCGTCCCGCCCCATTCTTTCGTCCTCGAAATCCTTGAATCGTCCCGCATCAATGACGCGCTGGTCGAACGGATCGCGGAGCTTCACGCAAAGGGATACCGTTTCGCCCTCAACCATTACACGCCCGGAACCGACTGTACCGATTTCATGGCGCGCGTCACGTCGCTGCTTCCCTACATCGACTACGTCAAAATCGATATCGCCGCGCTCAACGAACCCGAACAGACTCTCGCAAAACTCAAAACGCATCGCCTCACGTTCATTGCCGAAAAGATCGAAGACGAAGCGGCGCTGAAAAAAGCCGAAAATTACGGCTTCGATTATTTTCAGGGGTATTATTTCTGCGCGCCGAACCTGCTCAAAAAAGAGAACTTCGATCCCGACGCGTCGTTGTTGCTCGATCTGATCTACCTGCTCAAAACCAACGCCCCCCTCGAAGAGATTCTCTCGAAGTTCAATACCTCTCCCTATCTTACGATCAATCTCCTCAAACTGATCAAACAAAACGAAGAGATACCTCAGGACGCCGTCTCCTCAGTCGAGCAGGCGCTTTTGCTGCTGGGGCGCAAACGGCTCTCGTGCTGGCTGGAGCTGATGTTTTACGCCGACGGGGAAAACACGACACCCGAAGAGAACGCCAACGCCAAAGAGGTCACTTCTCAAGCGCTCCAGCGCGCGTACCTGATGGAAGAGCTCGCCTACACCCTCAAAAAATCGGTCCGCTTCGCCGATATCGCCTACATGACCGGGATCCTTTCCAATGCCCGGCTGATGTTCGAGGGGGATTACGCACAACTCCTGACGCAGATGAAAGTCGACAAAACGATCAGCGAAGCGCTGCTGCAGGGAAAAGGCGAGCTCGGACGGCTGCTGGAGCTGGCGATCGCGGTGGAAAAAAACGACCTCCCGCGCATCGGGAACCTGATCTTGCAGCTTGATCTTTCCGACCGCGAGCTCAACGCCTGTCTTCTCAACAGCTACCATCGCAGCTGCATGCGCCCCTGAGCGAAATTTTCATCCGTTAATCTTTTTGGAGGGAACTCCCCATTATAATAACGGATCATTATCCAAAAAGGGTTTCCATGCCGTTCAAACCTTCGATCGTTCTCGCAACCGTTATCTGTTCAGCCTCCATCGCTCTGGCGGCTCCGGCCACGCTCGCTACCGTCAACGGGCAGCCCATCACCTCATCGGATGCCAATGCGTTCGTCGCCAAAGCGATGCCGGGGATGAATTTTGAAAAACTCGACCCGAAAATGAAACGCCAGGTCGTCGATCAGCTCATCAACCAGGCCCTCATCAAAAACCAGGTGAAAAAAAGCGGGATTCAAAATACTCCGGCGTTCAAAACCCAATACGCCGCCCTCAAGGACGATCTCGCCGTCGATATGTGGATGAAACAGCAAATGCGCAAAATTTCGGTCACCGACAAAGAGGCCAAAACCTTTTACGACGCGAATGCCGACAAAATGAAGCAAGACGGTAAAAAAGTCCCTTACGACAAAGTCAAAAACGACATCATGAACTTTATCAAAATCGAAAAGTTCAAAGCGCAAATGAACAAAACGACTGAAACCCTCCGGGCATCCTCGAAAGTCGAAGTCAAACTCTAATCCGCCGTGCATCGTTACCGTTCGTTCGGCGCTTCCCTGGCAATCCACCTGCTGATTGCCGCCGCGGGATGGAGCGCGTACCAGGCTTTTAAAACACCGCCGCCGGTCGAAACACGGCTTTCCCTTTCGCTTGCTTCCTACACGCCGTTACGAACGGAAGCGATAGCGCAAAATCCGACCGTCACGCCTCCTCCGCCAAAACCGCAGGAGACGCCGACAATCCCCAAGCAGCCCACAACGCAACCCTCGATCGCCGCAAAAGTGATGAGCACCGCGGTTCCCGCGCCCGCCAAACCGCTCCAATCCGCAGCGAGCGTCATCCCCTCTCCCGCACCGATCGTCGCCCCCGCCGTGCGCCAGGAGGTCAAAGCCGCGCCGCCTCCCTCTCCGACGGAAGAAAAGTACGAAGAAGAAAATATCGCAAAAATCCGCGCCATTCTCGCCGAACGGCTCAAGTACCCCAAAAACGCGCTCCGGCTCAAACAGCAAGGGGAGGTCAAAGTGACGTTTACCCTCACTCCCTCACGGGAAGTCGGAGCACTTTCGGTGACGCAAAGTTCGGGTTTCGAGATGCTTGATGAAGCCGCCTGCGACCTGATCGAAACTTCCGCTTCGGAATTTCCAAAACCCCAAAAAAGCGTTCGGATTACCGTCCCGATAGGATACAAGATCCGTTAAGACTTATCCCCGTGCGGCCAGCCCGAGGCGAAGGGCGTGTTCAATCTGATGGTCGTATTTGGGATTGACCCGTCGGAGGGTCTTCTCGAATCTGAGGACGATTTTCGAGTCGGCACGCGGATGGACGCACAGCGACTCCATCAGCCGCTCGTAAGCCGGAAGGGTGTGGGAATTGATCGTCGCAAAACGCTCCAGCATGATTCCTACCGCACGGTGAAGCTCGGCGCGGCTGGCCGAGCGGTCGAGGATAACGGCGCTGAGCGTTTCGAATGTCTCGATCGTCTGGGGGGAACGGTCGGATTTGGGGGATCGTCCCAGCCAAACGTACAAAAATACCAGCGCAATCAATAAAAACAATAATCCCAGAAGCGTCAGAACCAGCGGTGTTTGCATAAGCGTCGTCCGTATGTGTGTTTGGGAGATTGTAGCATAAATAGAGGATTTGTCGCCCTCCGCAAAGGGGAAACGGTAAGAAACAAGGAAACCGTTTCCCTTTGCAGGGGAGGAGAGAAGGATAGCGGGCCTTAACCGATTACCATTTCACTTCGGTCGTGAACATGTAAACGTCTTTGGATTCATCCGCCGTAACTGCATTGGTATAGGTTTTTCTGTCCTCATCGATGAATTTCGCCGATCCGATGAAGCTCACGTTTTTGTTATATTTGTATGCCAATGCGGCAATGATCTTGTTACCTTCAACCGCTGTATAGGTCGGCTGGTTAGTACTTTCATGCTCGATTTTGTAATCATCGTAACGTCCGATGACCGTCCAATCCTGGAATGGACGGAATTCGGCATTGACCGACCATACATCATAGTTGCGCTCTGTGAATTTGATCGCACCCGTGAATTTCGTAGGATCTTGAATGTCATCTTTTGCGATTGCATATTGTGCCGCAATCAGGAATTCCGGCTGATTGTAGACCGCGTGGATACCGTAAAAGCTGCGGTCGTATTCAACCTTCAAAGGATCACTTGTACTCGTAGACGTTTGATCCAGTGTGGACGAATCGTCTTTATGGTTTTTCGAGATCAAACCGTAGGTCGAAATGTGTGCATACGTATCTTTCGTACGATCCTGTTTGCCCACTTTTTCCCCACTGCCGATCAAATGACCCGTCAAACGCCATTCAACTGAAAGTTTTTCATCATTTTCCTGATTCGCACCGCCTTTATCAGCATGGTAACCTTCGCCGTTGAAGATACCGATCTCAGAACTGAACATATCGGTTTTTGTTTTGAAGTTTACCCCGAGGTCCGCTGAGTTGACCAGGTCGACACCCGCTTCAGTTGGAGTCCCTTTTTCTTCCAAAACGACTTTGTTAAACGAACGGTAGTACCAGCCGTTGTGCTCTTCGTAGTCGATCCATGGGCGGTGGGCGATACCAAACTCTACACCCGTGTACGGAAGGACATTATCCAAATAAAGATAAGCGTATTTAACAAACACGTCGGCATAACCACCACCCTGTGATGTTTTCAAATCGTCTGTTGTAGTGCCTCCCGGACTGCTCGCCAACTCTTTAGTTGCATCCATTGTGACGCGCCAGTAGTCTTTATCGTTGAAATACCCTTTGACCTGCACGTAGTTACGGCGAAGCTCAAACCCGCCGGAATTCGCCGGATACGTAGCGGTTGCACCCGTTACGTTATCCGGACGTGCATTCGTATAACCAAAGTAATGCGTCCCGCTGAATTCGAGACTTTTCGCTTTCGATTTCACGTTTACGTATTTACTTTGTTTGTCCTGGTACTCAGAGAGTTTCGACTCCTGGTCGCGCAATTGCATATCAACGTCTTTGGCGCTGATAAAATCGCCCATCTCTACACGCCCTTCGCCCGGAGTCGTAAACACTTGCCCGGTTTTTGGATCGCTGTAAAGAGTCAAAGCATCCGCTGATGCAACGCCACTGATCATCGCCGCAGCAAGGGCAGATAATGCAACTTTTTTCATAAAGAATCACTCCTGTGTTTTGTGTCGTGTCATTGTAGAAAAATTAGATTACGCGGATGTTACATTGCCAAACGGTTACAAACGGGGAAACGGCGGGCAAACACGGGCCGAACGCATACGCAGGGACGACCCGAAAAACTTAAGTGAAGGAGAATGAAACGGATGTGCCGGCTGCCGGCACCCCTAAAAACGCCGCAGCGCGCTTAAGGGTCCCGACCCCGCGGGCAGGGGAAGGAAAAGAGGGGGTTATTTGTTTTCCGCCCAGTACTGGCGAACGAGGTTCGTCGTCTCGACCGGAAGAGGAATATAGCCCAGTTTCTGGGCCGCTTTGTCGCCGTTGCGGAACGAATGGTCGAAAAATTTGATCACTTCCGCATTCGATTCGGCTTTCTCTTTAGGCATCAGGATGAACGTCGCCGCAACGATTGGGTAAGCGTTGTCCTGCATGACCAGCGAGCTGTAGAAATGGTCTTTTTTGCTCCATTTGGCCTGTTTGACCGCGTTCTGGAAATTCGGCAGCGTCGCGCTGACCCATTTGCCTTCGGCCGTTTGAAGCGTTGCCGCCGCGAGGTTGTTTTTCTCTTTGTAGGCGTTTTCAATGTAACCGATCGAATACGGCGTCTGCTTGATGAGGTTTGTCACCCCTTCGTTCCCTTTGCCGCCGACACCGGTTTTCCAGCCGATCGCCTTGCCGACGCCGAACTGGCTTTTCCACATTTTGGACGCTTCGCTCAGGTAGTCGGTGAAAACGTGGGTCGTTCCCGACCCGTCAGAGCGGTGAACCACGATGATCTTCTGATTCGGGAGTTTGATCCCGGCGTTATCGGCCGCGATGGCTGGATCGTTCCACATCGTGATTTTACCCGCGAAAATATCGGCGACGACGCTGTTTTTCAGTTTCAGTTTTTCGTCCGCCACACCCGGAAGGTTGTGCGCCACGACGATCGATCCGATCACGGCCGGGAACTGGAGCAGTTTTGCGCCTGCAAGCTCTTTGGGTGTCATCGGCGCATCCGTTCCGCCGAAATCAACGATACGCTCGGAGACTTGTTTGATCCCCCCGCCCGATCCGATTGCCTGATAATTGACGCGTGTTTTGGTCGCTTTTTGGTAGCTGTACGCCCAATCGTAATAACACGGAGCCGGGAACGTAGCCCCTGCGCCGCTGATTTTATCCGCAGCGATCATTGACGTCGCAGCGATAGCCGCAATGACTAAACCTTTGGTAGCTTTCGTTAGCATCTTGATATCCTTGGTGTTTTGATGCCGCCATTGTATTGGCCCGACATCACGAAAAGATTACAAACACCGGTTCGTTTTGTAATCGCTCTGTTATAAACAAAAGTTACAATCGCGCACCAATTCCTGTCCAAAGGCCAGCCATGTTACCACGCTACGAAAACAAACTCAGCGAAATCCGCTCGATGATCTCGGCCCTGCTGCTGCAGATCATCCGCACGAGCGAAGAGACGCTTCACGCTTTCGAAAACGGCGACACCGCCCTCTACGAAAGCGCGCGCAACCATCTCAAAAATCTCCAGAGCGACGCCAACCGCATCGACAACGAAATCATCAAAACTTTCGCCCTCTTCGGCCCCGAAGCCGACGAGCTGCGATTGCTCGTGGCGTATCTGAAAATGACCAACGAACTCGACCGTATCGGGGACGGGATGCGCAAATACGCCCGTCGCCTCCAGGAACACTGTGCGGGAGAATGCGACCTTAGCGTCCTCACCGGCGCGATGATCCAGTTGCACAAAACGACCCTCAATGCGCTACAATACATTTACGAGTGTCTCGAAGCCAAAGAACTCTGCGATGCGGAAGAGCTCTACCGCAAGGTAATGGTTGAAGAGTCCAAAAACGACGATCTTTTCTCCATTATGGAAAAAGAGCTTCTGACCCTCATCATCACTTCGGGTGAACTGTCGGTCGAATACGTCAAGGTGCTCGGAACCCTCCGCAAGCTTGAGCGTTCGGGTGACCGTGCCGTCAACATCGCCGCACTGCTTCTCTACGCACAAAAAGGCGGAGAGCTGCACATCTACAACTAAACCCATGAGGAGCCGATACGTGGACGCGCTCATACTGATCGTCGAGGATGAACAGGACATTCTGGAGCTGATGGAATACCATCTGGCCAAAGAGGGTTTCGAGACGATCGGGTTTCTGAATACCAAAAGGGTGCTCGAAGCGCTGGAAGAAGAGAACATCGATCTGATCCTGATGGATCGCAACCTCCCCGGAGCGGAAGGGAGCGAATTCGTCGAGATGCTCCGCAAAAAAGGGATCCAAACGCCCGTTATATTCGTGAGCGCAAAGCACAAAGACGAAGAGATCGAACAGGGATTCGAACGCGGCGGCGACGACTACATCACCAAGCCCTTCAGCATGAAAGAGCTGGTGTTGCGGGTCAAAGCGATCCTGCGCCGCACCAAAAAGCTCTCGATGGAAGGTTCCCTCGTCTATCGGGACATGTCCCTCAACCTTGCCGCCCGCACCCTCACGATTGACGGCACGGCCGTGGAGCTGACCAAACTCGAATTCGACCTCCTCCACGCGCTGATCGCCAACCAGCATGTCGTCCTTGACCGCGATTACCTGCTCGAACACGTCTGGGGAGGCGACGAAGTGTACCAGGAGCGGACGGTCAACGTTGCGATCAACCGCCTCAAAGAGAAAATCGATCCGGACAAAACCAAAGACTACATCAAAACCGTACGGGGAGTCGGATACACGCTGTGCTAAGAATCCACCAGCTCTTTTTCCTGAACGTCCTGGGATTGTTCGTTGCGGCGCTCGCCGTCGCCTCCATCATCAGTTTTTTTACCCTTAAGAGCATGATTATCGAAGACGGCGAACACCAGCTTGTACGCAGTATCGCGATTCTTGAAAACGTCGTCGCGACAACTTCCGATTTCGACCGGCT
Organism: Campylobacterota bacterium; assembly: GCA_040752835.1. Classification (NCBI taxonomy): domain Bacteria; kingdom Pseudomonadati; phylum Campylobacterota; species Campylobacterota bacterium. The sequence goes on from JBFMGG010000004.1 coordinate 254,046, forward strand.
TGCGGCACAAACAGCCGAAAAAACGGGTTACCGGGTTACCGTCATCGCCGAAGACGGCACGGTCATCGCCGAAAGCGACACCGACAAACGGGGAATGGAAAACCATCTTGGACGGATCGAGGTGATGCATTCGATGAGCGAACCCTACGGAATGACGATCCGCTATTCCGAAACCCTCAAAACCGACTTCATCTACATCGCCAAAAAAATAACGACCCCCGAACGAACCCTCTATTTCCGCCTTGCGATGAGCCTCAAAAGTGTGATGGAGCATTTCTACGCGCTGTGGATCAAATTTTTCGCCGCATTTGTCATTCTCACCATCATCTCGCTGGCCATCGCCTATAACATCTCGAAAAAAGCGCGTTACGATATCGTCCAGATCACCCGCTATCTCGACGAAATCTCGGCCAAAAACTACAAGGCGGTCCTCAAGCCCGAATATTTCCGCGAGTTCCTCCAGATTTCGCTGTTACTTAAAAATCTCGTCAAAAAACTGCATAACCGCGACAAACAAAAGCGCAAACACACCGCCAAACTGCGCCTCATCAACAAACAGCAAAACGATATCCTCTCGGCCATCAGCCACGAGTTCAAAAACCCGATCGCCGCCATCATGGGATACACCGAAACCCTCCAGGACGATCCGCAGCTCGATCCGAAAATCCGTGCGAAGTTCCTCGAAAAAATCCTCGCCAACACCCAGCGCGTGACCCTGATGCTCGACCGTCTCGCCCTCTCGGTCAAACTCGAGAACAACGATCTCTCGATCAAACCCTCGTCGTTCGATATGGGCGAGGTATGCGCCGAGACGGTATCGCTGCTGCAAGCCAAATATCCTTACCGCCGCATCGTCTATAACGGGACTTCCAAGACGGTGTTTGCCGACAAAACGATGATGGAACTCGTCATCACCAACCTCGTCGACAACGCCCTGAAATACTCCGAAGAGGAGGTGATCCTCACCCTCACCGAAACGACGCTGGGCATCACCGACAAGGGGATCGGAATTTCACCGGCCGAACTGGACAAAATCACCTCCAAGTTCTACCGGGTCCAGAAAAACCGCTGGGACAACTCTATGGGACTGGGGCTCTCGATCGTCAGTTACATCCTCAAACTCCACGACACCGCACTGAAGATCGAAAGCACCCTCGGGATCGGTTCGACGTTCAGCTTTGCCATCGGCCATCTGGTCGAAAAAACGACGAAGCCGAAAAAATGATCCCCCTGCCCAAGCCGCTGAACGAAGTGATTGCAACGCTTTGGGACGCGGGTGTCCGCCCGATTCTCGTAGGGGGATTCGTTCGCGACGCCCTTACCGGAAACGTCAACCCCGACATCGATATCGAGCTCTACAACGTCGCAACGCTCGAACAGATCGAGACCCTGCTGCGGCCGTTCGGGAAACTCAACCTCGTCGGCAAAAGCTTCGGAGTGTTCAAACTTTCGCTCGGAGGGTACAAAATCGATTTTTCCCCTCCCCGTACCGAATCCAAACGGGGATTCGGCCACAAGGGATTCGACGTCACCTGGCACAGCGACATCGATTTCGAAAGCGCCGCGCGGCGGCGTGATTTTACGATCAACGCCATCGGATACGATCCCATCGGGGGGCGATTCCTCGATCCTTTCGGCGGAATCGGCGACCTTTCTTCCGGGCGGCTGCGGTGCGTCGACCCCGAAACGTTCGTCGACGATCCGCTCAGAGTCCTGCGGGCGGTGCAGTTCGCGGCCCGTTTTGATCTCACCTGCGATACGGCCCTGCTCGAGCTGTGCCGCACCATGATCGCGCAAGGTGCGCTCGAGGAACTTCCCAAAGAACGGATTTTCGAAGAGTTCAAAAAACTGCTCCTCCTCAGTCCCCGTCCCTCGCTGGGGCTGAAACTGCTCAAAGAGATCGGCGCGTTGGCGTTTTTTACACCGATGGAGCAGTTCGACTCCACGCCGCAGGATTACCTTTCCCACCCCGAAGGGGACGTATGGACCCACGTGCTGATGTCGGTAGACGTCATGGCTGCAATGCGCAGCGGGAAGGAGCAGGAGAACCTGATCTTGATGTTCGCCGTCTTGCTGCACGATATCGGCAAACCGCTTACCACGATCGTCCAAAACGGCAAACTCAACGCGCCGCGCCACGCCGAAGAGGGGGTGGAGATCGCACGGGAATGGCTGGAGAAAATCACGGGGGACAAAACCCTGATCGAAGGGGTCCTCCCGCTCGTACGCTACCACGGCTGGCCCCGAAAACTCTGCCGCTCGAACGCTTCGGATTCGGACATACTCCGCCTCAGCACCGAAGTGTGCATCGACCGCCTTATCCGGGTCGCCGAAGCCGATTTTTTCGGCCGCGCGTTTGTCGGGGACACCCCCGAATCCTTTGAAGCGGGGATATGGCTGCGCGAAAAGGCTGCGCGGCTGGGCGTCTTGTACGCGCCCCCCAAGCCGCTGCTCATGGGACGCGACCTCATCGATGCGGGGATGGCCCCCTCCGAAGCATTCAAACTCCTTCTCGACAAGGCCTACGAAGCCCAGCTCGACCGCCGAATCACCACCCGTGATGAAGCGCTCGAATGGCTCGCGAAACAATCGTAACAGAGCTGTAACCATCGTGTAATACAATTGCCTCCATTTTTCAGGGGAACCCCCTTTCAAGGCAAGGCATGCTCGATAAAATCTTTCACAACATGACCCGTTTCAGCGCCCTGCTGATCCTTTTCATCGTCGCATGGATTTTCGTCGTCCTTTTCGACCACTCGACCGAAGCGATGCAGGCCTTCGGATTCGATTTCATCGTCAAAGACGAATGGGCTCCGAATGTCGACAAATTCGGTGCCTATGCGGCGATTTTCGGTTCGGTCGTCTCGACTTTCCTGGCCATGCTCATCGCGATTCCGGTCGCGATCGGCGTCGCGATCTTCTTGAGCGAAATCGCCCACGACAGGATCAAGGGTTTTTTCGGGGTCAGCGTCGAACTCCTCGCCGCGATCCCCTCGGTCATCTACGGGATGTGGGGACTTTTTTACTTCGTCCCCATCCTCCGCGATCTCTTCGGAGGGATGGGGATCGGTCTGCTCGCGGCCGCCATCGTCCTCTCGATCATGATTCTCCCCTTCATGGCCGCCGTCACCCGCGACGCGATGAACACCACCCCAGACATCCTCAAAGAATCGGCCTACGCATTGGGCGGAACCCAGTGGGACGTCATCAAAGACATCATCATCCCCTACGCCAAAGCGGGGATCATCGGTTCGCTGATTCTGGCACTGGGACGCGCGATCGGGGAGACGATGGCGGTGACCTTCGTCATGGGGAACGTTCACCACACCCCCGCTTCGATCCTCGATCCGACGACGTCGATTCCCGTCACGCTCGCCAACGAGTTTACCGAAGCCGACAGTTCGATCTATTTCTCGAGCCTTTTCGGACTGGCGCTGACGCTGCTCGTCATGAGCTTCGTCGTCATCGCCGTCGCGAAATTCTACTTTTTGCGTAAAGTGAGGAAAGGTCAATGACCGCTACCCAAAAACGGATCGTGATCAACCGTATCGCCCTGGCCCTCTCGACGCTCAGCGCCGTGGTTGCGCTGGGCTTTTTGTTCTGGATCCTCTACGTCCTTTTCAGCAACGGGATCAATGCGCTCAACTGGAATATCTTCACGATGGAGGGGGCGCCTCCGGGATACGAGGAGAGCGGCCTCAAGCACGCCCTGGTCGGGCAGCTGATCCTCGTGGGCCTTGCGACCCTTATCGGGGTGCCGCTGGGGATCATGGCGGGAACCTACCTCAGCGAATACGGCAAAAATTCGAAACTGGCGCACACCATCCGCGACATCAGCGACATTATGATGTCGGCCCCCTCGATCGTCATCGGGGCGTTCGTTTACGCGGTCGTCGTCATGCCGATGGGGCACTTTAGCGCCTGGGCGGGGGCCATCGCACTGGGAATCATCATGATCCCCATCATCCTCCGCACCACCGACGACATGCTTCAGCTCGTCCCGGGTACGCTGCGTGAAGCGGCGTTTGCCCTCGGTGCGCCCAAATACAAAGTGATCATGGACGTCGTCTACCGCGGCGCCAAAGCGGGGATTCTGACCGGCGTACTTCTGGGAATCGCCCGCGTCGGAGGAGAGACGGCACCGCTGCTGTTCACGTCGTTCAACGACAACTTTTTCACCACCGATCTGAACGAAGCGATGCCGTCGCTGACGGTCACGATCTTCAACTATGCGATCAGCCCCTATGAGGACTGGCAGCAGCTGGGATGGGCGGCGGCGTTCATCCTGTCGATGTTTATCCTGGGGCTTAACATCCTCGGACGACTGATCTTATTCTACGGAAAGAAAAGGAAATAATTATGGCTTCCATCATCGATATCCAGGACGAATGCGCGCTGCACGTGCGCGACTTCGAGTTCACCTACAAAGGCGCTGCGGCTCCCAGCCTCAAAAAGATCACGATGCCGATCGCCAAACATGCCGTCACGGCTCTCATCGGTCCTTCGGGATGCGGAAAAACGACCCTGCTGCGCTCGTTCAACCGGATGCACGACCTCTACCCCGGCAACACCTATGCGGGGGAAATCGAATTCGAAGGGCGCAACATCCTCGCCCCAAAAGAGGACCTGATCCATCTGCGGACCAAAATCGGGATGATTTTCCAAAAACCGACCGCGTTTCCGATGTCCATTTTCGACAACGTCGCCTACGGGATGCGCCTGCAGGGGATCAAGAACAAAACCGAGCTGGAAGGACGGGTCGAAAAAGCGCTTCAGGATGCGGCACTGTGGAAAGAGGTCAAAGACCGCCTCAAACACGACGCCAACGGCCTCTCCGGCGGCCAGCAGCAGCGTCTGTGCATCGCGCGGGCGATTGCGGTAGAACCCGAAGTGCTCCTTTTCGACGAACCCACCTCGGCGCTTGACCCCATCTCGACACAGGGGATCGAAAAGCTGGTCATCGAACTCAAAGAGCGGGTCAGCATCATCATCGTCACCCACAACATGCAGCAGGCGGCGCGGGTAAGCGATTACACGGGATTCATGTACCTGGGGGAACTGGTGGAGCTGGGGCATACCGAAGAACTCTTCGTTACCCCGAAAGAAAAACTGACGCAGGAATACATCACCGGGAAATTCGGGTGATCGGGGATTCTTCCCTTTCCCCCTTTTTCCTCTCTTTTTTTACTTCCCTTTGACGATTTTTTCGCTGTCGATCTCGACCACCGTATGGACGTTTCCGCGCGGATAGAAGTCGGCAACCACTTTCAAGCGCTTGGGAGCGATTTTCTGCTCGAAGACGCTGTAGATCTCGTTTGCGCTGTTTTCGTGCGAAATATGGCGGTTTCTGAACGAATTAATGTAGAGTTTGATGGCTTTGAGTTCCGCCACCCATTTGTCCGGCGTGTATTCGACGTAAATCGTCGCAAAATCGGGGTATCCGCTGCGGGGGCACAGACAGGTGAACTCGGGTAGCGTCACTTTGATTACGTAGTCGCGTTCGTGCTGATTGGGCCAAATTTCAAAATCTTTTTCCACGTCGAAATTTTCGACGATCTGTTCTCCGTATTTCATGGTCATCCTTGAATGTCTTTCGTTGTTAAAATTTTACCGAGATAATTTCCCTGACGGTAGTTGATTTTGAGCGACCGCGCAATCCGGTCGCTCTCTTCGTCCTCGATCATGGAGATCCAGGTTTTTACGCCGCACAGATGGGCGCCGAGGTTGAGCCCCTGCAAAAGGTTCTGGTGTTTTTCCTCCCGGATATGCCGACTGTAGAGGGGATCGAAACGGGCTACGTCGACGTCGAGCTCTTTGAGATAGAGCATCGTCGTGTGGTATCCCCCCAGCCGATCCAGCCCGATTTTGTAACCCGCTTTGCGGTAATGGGCGATCTGCTGGGAAAAACGTTCCATCTGGTGAAAGTACTCTTTTTCCTCGAACATCAGCACGATGGCGTTTCGGGCGGCGGGGCGGCGTTCCAAAAGGGTAAGCGCGTGTTCAAAAAAATGGGGATTGCGCAATGTCGCGGGAGATACGCTGATGACGAAACGTTTGTCCGGACCGGTACATACGCTTCCGATCTCCTCGAGTATCTCGCTCTCAAACCGGCGCATCAGGTTCAGGCGGTTGAGGATCGGAACGTAGCGGCTTTGATGGATCAGTTTTCCTTTGGAATCGACCAGCTTGACGGCGGTATCGTACATTTCGCCCTCCTCCGAGAGGATCGGCCAAAACCCGATGCTGAACCGTTTTTCTTCGAGCGCTCCGGCTACCTCTTTTTCGAGTTCGTTGATCGGATAATCCTCTTCTTTTTCAATCTTCGTCCGTTCGTTGTGAAGCTCGTACAAACGGCTGACCAGCAGTTCGGCATCGCGCGTCAGCCGCGTATCGGCCATCACCGCTTCAAGACGTATTTCGATGTCGTTGCGGACAAAATTCTGGTATTTGCTCAAAAAAAGTTCCAAAAGCGGGATATGGTCCTCTTTTTCCCCCGGAAAGAGGAGGAGAAACACCCCCCCGCGGTATCGGCATACCGGAAGTTTCTCAAGTCCTTTTTCGGCAAAAAAACGGTTCACCTTCCCTACCACGTCGACCAGCGCGGCATCCCCGTTTTTGATCCCGTAGCGTTCATTGATGTACCACAGGTTTTCGACGCTGATCATCATCAGCGTCGAGACACCCTTTTGGACGTTTCTGTCAAAAAATTTGAAAAAATAATCGGCCGTAAAAGTATGGGTCAGCGGGTCGGTAATGTTTTCCCGGCTGCTTTGGTAAATGAGGTACAAAATAAAATAGACGATGAAAACGAGCATCGTGATGGACATCAGCACGAACGATTCGAACATCGTCTCGGTCCATTTGCTCAGAAGGGTAAAAAGGGTCAGCGCGACGAGCAAAAAGACGGGAAGTCCGATCCGCAACGCGAGCACGAAGCGGTGGGAACGTTCTTTTTGTTCGGTGTAGGTCATAAAGGATCAGATATCCAGGTGTTTGACGTCTTTGGCGTGGGTTTCGATGTAGTTCCGGCGCGGTTCGACATCATCCCCCATAAAGAGGTTGAACGCTTCGCTCGCCGATTCGGCATCCTCGATGGTAATCCGCAACAATACCCGGTTTTCGGGCGTCATGGTCGTTTCCCAAAGCTGTTCGGGATTCATCTCCCCCAGACCTTTGTAACGCTGGATATAGGACCCTTTTTTCGCGTAATCGGTGATCTGGTTGAGCATTTCGAGCAGATCCCCCTCCAGCGGAAGGTTCCAGTCCTGAATTTTGCGGTATACGTAAGTCGCTTCGGCGAAATAAGGCGACGCGAACAGTTCGTCGTTGATGATCAGCTCTTCCAAACCGCCGTTCGTCTGGACAAACAGATGCATCTGCTCGTCGCTGACGCTTTTGCTGAGGATGTTATTCCCCTGCGCGCTCAGGAACGCTTCGACCTTCCCGTACATTTCATTCATTCCCAACCCGATAATATCGGGATTTTCGATGAAATAACGGATCAGATCGACCAGTGCGTAGCGGCGCTCAAGCGCATCGAGAGTACTGCGGTAATGATCGACCATTTTGAAAAAGCTGATCAGATCGTTGGTGCCGATGTTTTCGACTTCCAGTGCGGGAATCCCGTTCTCGATCAAAAACGCGTTCATCACGCGGTCGTCCTTGAAGTAGATCTCTTTTTTCCCTTTCTGGTAACGGTACAGCGGCGGCTGGGCCAGATAGAGGTAGCCGTTTTCGACGATTTTGGGCAGATAACGGAAAAAGAACGTCAGCAGCAGAGTCTGGATGTGGCTTCCGTCGACGTCGGCGTCGGTCATGATGATGATCTTGTGGTAGCGGAGTTTTTCCTCGTTAAACTCTTCGCCGATCCCGCAGCCGAGCGCGGTGATCATGTTGGTGATCTCTTCGGATTTGAGGATTTTGTCGAGGCGCGCTTTTTCGACGTTGAGGATTTTACCCTTGAGCGGCAAAATGGCCTGGAATACACGGTCGCGGCCCTGTTTGGCCGAACCGCCCGCCGAGTCACCCTCGACGAGATAGAGTTCGCTGATGCTCGGGTCTTTGCTTTGGCAGTCGGCCAGTTTGCCCGGCAGCGTCCCGACCGTCATCGCGTCTTTGCGTCGGGTGAGTTCGCGCGCTTTTTTCGCCGCTTCGCGTCCGCGTGCCGCCATCAGTGCTTTCTGGACGATCGCTTTGGCCTGGATGGGGTTCTCTTCGAAATATTTGGTCAGTTTTTCGTAAGTGACTTTCTGCACGAGGGGACGGACGTAGGTGTTCCCCAGTTTCCCTTTGGTCTGTCCTTCGAACTGTGGTTCGGGGACGCGGACGGAGACGACGCAGATAAGCCCTTCAGCGACGTCTTCGCCGCTGAGATTGACGTCTTTTTCTTTGGCGTTGCCGTTTTGTTTGTTGTAGTTGGAGATGACGCGCGTCAGTCCCGCACGGAAACCGGCTTCGTGGGTACCGCCGTTGGGGGTGTTGATGTTGTTGACGAACGTAAACGTCTTCTCGTCGTAGCTGTCGTTGTACATCAGGGCGATGTCCATCTCGATGTCTTCGATCCGCTCGCTGAATGCAAACGGAGTCGCGACGACCTCTTTTTTGTTCACGTCGGAAACGAACTGGCTGATCCCTCCTTCGTAGTGGTAGGTGTTCTCCGCCCCGTTGCGCTCGTCTTTGAAGACAATCGTGATGCGCGGATTCAGATAGGCCAGTTCACGGAAACGCTTGGCGAGGTAATCGTAATCGAAGATGACCGTTTCGGTAAAAATCGACGGATCGGGAGCAAATTCGATCGTCGTTCCCCGTTTACGGGTGGTTCCGGTGACGGCCAGCGGCTCCTGGGGGATACCGCATTTGAAATTCTGTTCATGGATCTGGCCGTCGCGGTGGATCGTCATTTTCAGGTCGGAGGAAAGGGCGTTAACGACGGAAACCCCGACCCCGTGCAGACCGCCCGAGACTTTATAGGTGTCTTTGTCGAATTTTCCCCCCGCGTGGAGGACGGTCAAAACGACTGTGGCGGCCGAAATTCCCTCGGTCGGGTGCATGTCGGTCGGAATACCCCGGCCGTTATCGCTGACGATTGCCGTGCCGTTTTTGGTAAGGGTGACCGAAATCGTGTCACAGTGGCCCGCCATCGCTTCGTCGATCGAGTTGTCGACAACTTCGTAAATGAGGTGATGGAGTCCCCGGTGGCCCGTATCACCGATGTACATACCGGGTCGTTTTCGAACTGCTTCAAGCCCCTTGAGGACTTTAATGTTGCCGGCACCGTAGTTGTGTTCCATGTTTGCTCCCGCTGTTGCGTGTTAAATGCTCTATTTTATCGCAGGTAAACTAAAAAGAAAGTTTTATAACGATTTTCCCCGTTTCCGGGGAGAAAAAAGGGAAGAAGATTTTGGGTCTCCTAAATAAGTGGTAGATATTGATTAAGTTTAATATGCACTATCTTTATTATATGGTTGATATTTTTATATAAAAAGAGTATAATTTAATAATTCACAATAAGGACATAACATGAGT